>JBOICE010000001.1:0-3401 GCA_050739815.1 Pseudomonas sp.
GCAGGCGCTGCAGCACATTTCCCTCAGTACCGGCGGGCGCTTCTTCCGCGCCGAAGACAGCAATGCCCTGAATCAGGTTTACGCCACCCTGGACAGTCTTACCCCGCATACGGTGCAGAAGCTCAGCCACCAACCCAAGCGCGATCTGTTCTGGATTCCGCTCGGTGCGGCAGTTGGCCTGCTTGCGCTGTATCACCTGATCGCCGCACTGGCTGGCAGGGTCTCCATGGCCGGCAACCGCAGCCGGACGCAGGAGACTTGAATGGAAATCGATCCAGGTGCGTTCCACTTCCTACGTCCGTTCTGGCTGCTATTGGTCATAATCGGGGCTTTGTTGCCGTTGGCCTGGCGTCGCAGCCAGGATTTGCAGCGGCGTTTTCGCGGCAGCATTGCCCCGGCCCTGCTGCAGCATTTGCTAATCACCCCGCAGGACTCGCATCGCCTGCGCCCCGCCCACTTGGCCGGCGCGCTGTTGTGCCTGGGCGGCATCGCGGCAGCAGGGCCAACCTGGGAGCAGGATCGCCCGCCCTTCCTGGAAAATCGCGCGCCATTGATCGTGGCTATCGACCTATCACCGTCGATGGGTGCTAGCGATGTGCCGCCGAACCGACTCGAAGCGGCCAAGCACAAGATCCACGACCTCATTCAGCGTCGCGCCGGCGCCCGCACGGGGTTGATCGCCTATGCCGGCAGCGCCCATCTGGTGCTGCCGGCCACGGAGGACCCGGCGCTACTCGATAGTTTTCTCCAGGCGCTGTCCACCGAGCTGATCGATAACCCCGGCAAAAACGCCCTGGCCGCAGTTGAACAAGCCAAACGCCTGATCGCTGCCGAGCAAGTGCCAGGCACCCTGGTACTGCTGACCGATGGCGCCGATGCCGAGCAATTCGATGCACTTGGCAAGAGCCTGGACGGCTCCGAGCTACAGCTGCTGATTCTGGCGGTCGGTAGCCAGGATGGTGGCCTTATCCGGGATGCCCATGGCCAGCCAAAGACCGACGCCAACGGCAAGCCCATTCTCGGCAGGTTCGATGAGCTGGGCCTGAAAAACCTCGCCAATGCCACGGATGCACCGTTAGGCAGCCTGACCCTGAACAGCGACGACCTCGACTGGATCGAGTTGCACGCAGAAAAACACTTCCAAAGTGCCAGCAACGACAACCAGGTAGTTCACTGGAAAGACGCTGGCTATTGGCTGTGCTGGCCGCTGTTACTGCTGGCTTTCTTCTGCGTGCGACGCGGCTGGAGCGTCAACTGGCTCGCGGGCCTGCTGCTCGGGGTTTTCCTGGTCGGGGGCCTTGGTCTGCCATCCGCCTCTGCGCACGCGGGCGTGCTTGCCGATGCGTTCTTCACCCCGGACCAACAAGGCCGCTGGGCCTTCGAACACGAGCACTTCCCACAGGCCGAGGCACACTTCCAGGCGCCGTATTGGAAGGGCCTGGCCGCTTATAACGCCGCCGACTACCAGGCCGCACTGGCCAGCTTCGCTCGCCTCGACTCTGCGCCGGCCTACTTCTATCTAGGCAACAGCTACGCCCGCTTGTACAAACTGCCCGAGGCCATCGCCGCTTACAGTCAGGCACTCAAGCTGCAAGCGCAATTCCCCGAAGCCACAGCCAACCTGGCCCTGGTCAACGAGCTCTACAAAGCGCAGCAGGAGGAAGGAGAAAAAGCGCCGGACGAACAGGCCGACAAAGAGCAATTCGACAACCAGACCGGCAAAGGCAAGACCGAGCAGGTGCAAGTGCCAAAAACGCCCTCGGACGAACTCTGGCTGCGCAACCTGAGCACCTCGCCGGCGAAGTTCCTCAAGCAGAAATTCAGCCTGCAGGACGCCGCACAGAAAGCCAGCAAAGGAGCCCAGCCATGAGGCACCTACTGCTGATGCTCTATTGCTTATGCCCGCTACTGGCCAGCGCGGCCGTTGAAGTCGCGCCTCCTGAGGTCGCCTCCCCGACAGTATTGGTTGAAACCCGCCTCATGCCGGCGGGCACCGCTATCGTTGGCGGCACCTTGCACCTGGAAGTGGATGTGCTGGTCGATACCTGGTTCACCGGCGCGCCGCAGTTGCCACCCCTGCAATTGCCCGGCGCAGTGGTCATGCCGCCCAACAGTGAGGCCACCCACCTAAATCAAACCCGTCAGGGCAAAACTTTCTATGGCCTGCGCTTCACCTACCTGATCGCGCCCATGCAGGCGCAGTCGTACAGCATTCCGGCCTTGGCGATTCGCGTGCAGGCGGGCCAAGCCAGCGCCCCAATCACCGTACAGAGCACGCCGCTAAGCTTCATCGCCAGGCAACCGGCTGGCGTAGCAGCAGACCAACACCTGCTGGTCGCGCAAGCGCTGAAGCTCGATCAGCAGGTCAGCCACTCAGCCGACCCGTTGAAAGTCGGCGACAGCATCACCCGGCAGCTGACGACGCAAGCTACCGGAGCATTGTCGATGCTGATCCCACCGCCAGAGTTCGCCGAAGTGGCTGGTCTCAAGCGTTACCTGAAAACACCGCAGGTCAGCACGCTGAGCAATGGTCGCGGTGATATCAGCGGCGGCCAACGCAGTGACAGCGCAACCTATGTGGTCGAGCAAGCCGGGCATTACACGCTGCCAGCGATCGAACTGCAGTGGTGGGACGCCAGCACCAATCGGATGCGTACCAGCAGCGTCCCGGCGCTGAAAATTGCAGCCGCGGCCAATAGCGCCTACCAAGCGCCCTTCTCCATCGCCGATGACCTCAAACAACTCGGCCAACAGGCCCGCGTGCGTATCTCTCGGCATTGGCTGACGGCGGCTGCATGGCTAGTGACTGGCGGCGCGCTGCTGTATTGGGGCCGGCCTTTGTGGCAACGCGGCCGTAGGCGCTTGCGCGCATGGCGTGAAACTCGGCAACAGGCCTATCTGCGCTCGGCAGCCTATGCCTGGCAGCAGGTACCGGGCGAGCTCAGCAGCCAGCCGCCACGGCTCAGCGCACTCTATCTCTGGCTCAAACGGAGCCAGGGTCTGAACGGGCCACAGCAGCTGGCCGCCAATCCGACCTCAAAATTGAATACACCACTGCAAGGCATTATCGAGCGCCTCTACGGCTCCGAGGCTCAGCATCAACATGCTCTGCAGAGTCTGCGCCAGACGCTTCCAGCCCTGCACCAGCAGGTAATGCGACAGCGCCCACAACCAGCGGCGAACCACAGCCTGGCGCCACTAAACCCACGACAACCGCTCCCTGCAAAGAAGGAAGGTCAAAAATGAAACGCGCCATACCGGTCCTTCGCCTGCACTGGCTTGCTCTGCTGCTGATTTGGCCACTGCTGTTGCAAGCGGCCGAGCCACTTAACTCTTGGAACGACGGCCCTTCTAAGAAGGCCATCATCGAGTTCGTGCAGGCCGTCACCACACCAGGCTCC
>JBOICE010000002.1:0-13793 GCA_050739815.1 Pseudomonas sp.
CCACCCAGTCAAGAACAACAATTTCCTGGAGTTCCTATGGCCCTGTTCCTCGCCCATCGCCGGCGCCGCACCCTGCTGGCCTGCCTGATCGCCGCCACCCTGAGTCAACCGCTACTGGCCGCCGAGCAGGCCAGCAAACCGGCCAGCCCGCTCACCGCGGCGAAGAACGCCGAGGTGCTCAAGGTTCTGCCGTTCACCGACCGTGCCGACTACGAGTCGGTCACCCAAGGCCTGGTCGCGCCGTTCAGCGGACAGGTCAAGAACGCCGCTGGCGGCGTGGTGTGGGACACCCAGGGCCATGACTTCCTCAACGCCGATGCGGCGCCGGACACCGTCAACCCCAGCCTGTGGCGCCTGGCCCAGCTGAACAATCATGCCGGGCTGTTCGAAGTCGCCCCGAACGTTTATCAGCTGCGCGGTCTCGACGTGTCGAACATGACCGTGGTCGAGGGCAAGGACGGTCTGTTCATCATCGATCCGCTGACCACCGAGGAGACCGCTCGCGCCGCGCTGAACTTCTTCTTCCAGCACCGGCCGAAGAAGCCCGTGCTGGGGGTGGCTTACAGCCACAGCCATGCCGACCATTTCGGCGGTGTACGCGGAGTGGTCGACGAGGCCGACGTCAAGGCCGGCAAGGTGAAAATCTTCGCCCCGTCCGGCTTCATGGAGCATGCGATCAGCGAGAACGTGTTCGCCGGCAACGCCATGAGCCGCCGCTCGCAATTCCAGTTCGGCTCGCTGCTGCCGCGCGGCGCACAGGGCCAGGTCGACGTCGGCATGGGCAAGGTCATCCCGGTCGGCGGCACCTACACGCTGATCGAGCCGACCGACCTGATCAAGGCACAGTACGAGACGCATGTCATCGCCGGCATCGAGGTCGAGTTCCAGCTGACCCCGGGCACCGAGGCCCCGGCGGAGATGAACTTCTACCTGCCGCAATCGCGCGCACTGTGCATGTCGGAAAACAGCACGCAGATGATGCACAACGTGCTGACCCCGCGCGGCGCCCTGGTGCGTGACGCCAAGGCCTGGGCCGAATACATCGACGCCAGCCTGCAGCGCTACGGCGACAAGACCGAGGTGATGTTCGCCTCGCACAACTGGCCGACCTGGGGTGGCGAGCGCATCCGCACCTTCCTCGCCGACCAGCGCGACATGTACGCCTTCCTCAACGCGCGCGCCCTGCACCTGATGAACCAGGGCCTGACCGCCACCGAGATCGCGCAGAAGATGGACAAGCTGCCCGGCGCGCTGGAGCAGAAGTGGTACACGCGCAGCTACTACGGCTCGCTCAGCCACAACTCGCGCGCCGTGTACCAGCGCTACCTCGGCTACTACGACGGCAACCCGGCCAACCTCAATCCGCTGCCGCCGGTGGAAAACGGCCAGCATTACGTCGAGGCCCTGGGTGGCGCCGACGCGGTGCTCAAGCTGATGCGCGCCGCGATCGACAAGGGCGACTACCGCTGGGCCGCCACCCTGGGCAACCACCTGGTGTTCGCCGCGCCGGACAACCAGGCGGCGAAGAAGCTGCAGGCCGACGCCCTCGAGCAGCTCGGCTACCAGAGCGAAAACGCCCTGTGGCGCAACATGTACCTGACCGCCGCCATGGAGCTGCGCAACGGCGTGCCACAGGCCGGCACCAACACCGTGCGCACGGACCTGGCCAAGGCGATGTCGCCAACCCTGTTCTTCGATTTCCTCGGCGTCCGTCTGGACAGCGACAAGGCCCAGGGCCACGACATGACCCTCAACTGGATATTCGAGGACCTCGACCAGCCGTTCGCCCTGACCCTGCGCAACGGCGTGCTGACCCACCGCGACGGCCAACTGCACGCGCAGCCTGACGTCACGGTGAAGATGGCCAAGAGCACCCTGGACCAGATCAGCCTGCGCCAGCTGGACTTCCCCACCGCGCTCAAACAGGGCGCGATCAAGCTGGAAGGCAATGGCAAGAAGCTCGGCGAGCTCCTCGGCATGCTCGACAGCTTCCAGCCGCAGTTCAACATCGTCACCCCCTGAAAAAAACCTGCCCGAACACCCGGGCCGTCAGCTGCTGACGGCCCGGGTAGCGGTGGCCGACCAAGAGCCGGCGAGCACTTGCGTGAGTACCGCAAGCCAATGTTCGCGGGAGTTCCAACACAGGTACGGATACCGGCTGCAGGAGCAAGACTTCATGACCATGAGCCTGACCGAACAAAGCATCCGCCGGGCCGCAACCAAGCTGATCTCTCGTACCGGCTACGAGTCGATGAGCCTTCGCCAGCTCGCCAGCGAGGCGGACATCAACTCATCGACCCTGTACCTCTACTACAAAGGCAAGCGGGAACTGCTGCTGACGCTGGTCCTGGGGTACTTCGAAGAGCTGTCGCGGACCTGGGAGCAATGTCGCCCGCTGTACGCCAGCGCCGATGTGCTGCTGCACGCCTTCGTGGCATTCCATGTCCGTCACCATTTGCAGCACAGGGAACAGGCCGTGCTCGGCAACATGGAGCTGCGGAGCCTGGATGCGGGCGAGCTGGCAATCGTCCAGCAGGCTCGCCGGGCCTATCTCGCCAAGCTGCAGGAGATCCTCGAACAGGGGGTCGGCGAAGGTTCGCTGCGCGGCGATGAGCCGAAGCTGCTCGCGCGCACCATTTTCAGCATGCTGACCGATGCCTGCGCCTGGTATCAGGCCGATGGCCGGCTGGGTATCGACGACTTCATCGCGCATTACTCGGAACTGGTACTGCGGATGCTCGGCAGCGGCCTGCCACTGCCTGCCCGGCAGAATTCATGCCAGGAGTCACCTTGATCAACTTCTCCAGCGAGGTCGGCGTGGAACCAACACAGATTTTCGCTAACCGCTTGCTCGAACCCTTTTCCCGGGAGGCGCAGCGCCTGGTCCTGGAGGGTGCCACCCCGGCGCAGGTCGATCTGGTCTGCTGCGACCTCGGCCTGGCCATGGGCATATTGGCGCTGCACGACCTTGCCGGCCTGGATGGCGGCTATTCCGTGCGCGAAGCACGCCGTGAGGCCATCGCCCACGATCCGAGTTACTGCCGGATCGCCGATGAACTGCAGGCCCTGGGCCGCTGCGGCCATAAAAGCGGCCGCGGCTTCTACCTCTACGAAGGCCACGAGCGCAAGGACGACTACGAGGTGATCGCCCTCGCCGAACTTCTCGCCGGCGAGTTGCAGATCCGCCGTCGCCCTATCTCCAGGCAGGAAATCCATGATCGCTGCCTGCTCGTGCTGATCAACGAGGGTCTGCAGATGCTCGACGACGGCGGCGCCTGGCGGGCGGACGACATCGATCAACTGTGGCGGGAAGTTTGCGGCTCCAGCACCCGGCTTGGCGGCCCCATGCACCTGGCAGATAGCCGGGGCCTGGGCTGGGTCCTGGGCGGGATCCTGCAGTACCGCGATGAGCTCGGCGAGTACGGCCGAATGTGGTTCCGACCGGCATTGCTGCTGGAGCGTCTAGTCGCCAGCGGCAATACCGGTATCGAAAAGATCTGACTTCCCCGAGCAGGACACCCGCGCATGAAAGCAGCCACCATCCGCTACGGCAGCCCCGCCTTCGTTGCGCTTAACAACCTCAAGGAGGCGCTCCAATGAACGCCGTCTGGCAATCCTTCTCGATGACCGGCAAGAGCGTCCTGGTAACCGAAGCATGCTCGGGACTGGGCGCGCATGTCGCCAGGCTGCTCAGCCGCGCCGGCGCCCGCGTGACGATCGGTGCGCGCCGCGTCGAGCAGCTGGAACAACTGGCGGCGGATCTCCAGTGGGAAGGCGGCGAAGTGCTCGCAGTCGCACTGGACGTCAGCCAACGCGATAGCGTCGAGGCGGCCCTCGACGCAGTAGAGGCCAGGTTCGGCTGTATCGACGTGCTGATCAACACCGCCAGCAACGAACGCTGCCTCGAAGCCAGCGAAGAGCGCTCATCCACACTGTTGGCGACCTCCCTGGATGCCGTCCGGCGCGTGACCCAATGTGCCAGCCGGCGCATGCTCGAGGCCGGGCGCGATGGCAGCATCATCATCGTCTCGCCCCACGTCGTACCCCTGGGCGCTGGGCTGGGTCACTGGAACAGGACCAAGGCCGGCGTGATCCAGGTGAGCCAATCCATGGCCGAGAAACTGGCTCGCCACCGCATCCGCGTCAATGCCCTGGCCCCAGGCCGATTTATGAGCGGGAGCCATCCAGGCAGCCTGGAGGAGCTCAATGGCCCATTGCTGCTGCTGGCCAGTGATGCCGGCGCCTGCATGACGGGCGCCGTGTTGCACGTCGACGGCGTCGACCTGGCCAAGCGCGGATAACCCCCGCGCTGCCGCAACACCTGGCCTGGGCAGGTAGGCGGGCCACCTGACGTGGGTGGTGAGCGCACAGGGGCAATCCTCCAGCATGAGCATCCCCTGGGCCGCATCACTCGCAGTACGGCCTTCAAGCATCAACCAGGACAAGCAGAATGAAGCAACTTACGCCCATGGATGCGCAGTTCTTTTATTCAGATGCACCACATCAGCCGATGGTCATCGGCGGTCTGTGGCTCTGCGACCAGAGCAGTGCCCCCAACGGGCTGGTCCGGCACAAGGACATCATCAGCTACATCAACAGCCGGCTGAGCACCACTTCGCTGTTCCGCCGTCGCCTGCAGCATGCGCCGCTGCGCCTGGACGATCCTTACTGGGTGGATGACAAGAACTTCGACTTGGAATACCACATCCGCCACGTCGGCTTGCCGCAACCCGGTGACTGGCGTCAGCTGTGCATCTTCGCCGCCCGGGCCATGTCGCGGACCATGGACATGGAGCGCGCACCCTGGGAAATCACCATCATCGAAGGTCTGAACAACGTCGAGGGCATTCCGCCGGGTAGCTTCGCGCTGCTGCTGCGTCTGCACCATGCCTATGTCGACGGCAAGTCGGGTGTCGAGCTGCTCACGACGCTGATGGCCGACAAGCCCGACCTCGAGTACGACAAGTTGCCCCAGCAACACTACAGCGAGCGCCTGCCCAGCCATGCGCAGATGTGGGCACGGACACTGCCGCGCCTGATCGGCCACTCCGCACGTACCGTCCGCGCCGGCGCCAGCGTGGCGCGCAAGAGCCTCCAGCTGTTTTCCCAATTGAAAGGCACTGCGCGGCCGGATCAGCATTACGCGCCGAACACGCTCTTCAACGGCCCGATTTCGCCCCACCGCACCGTTGGCGGCATGGGCTGGAAGATTGACGACCTCAAGCAGATCCGTCGTTGCGTGGACGGCGCCACGGTGAATGACGCGATCATCGCCATCATTGGCGGCGGGTTGCGGCGCTATCTGATGCGCCGCGAAGCGCTGCCCTTCGGGCAGTCGCTGGTCGCCCTGTGCCCGGTATCGATCCGCCCGGAAAGTGCTCAGCGGGACATGGGCAACCAGATTTCCGCCATGTTCATCGGCATGGGCACCGATCTCGCCGACCCGCTCGAGCGCTTGACCGCAGTGCGCCAGCGCACCCGGCGCGGCGGCCCGCTGGCCAAGGATGTGATGCACGAGCTGATCACCTCGTTGGGCAATTTGCTCCCCGCGCCGATGCGCATGCTCAGCAGCTGGCTGCAAAGTCAGGCGCGCTTCCTAAGTCGACTGCCCCTCATCAACACCCTCATCACCAATGTCCCGGGCCCCAGCGGCAATGCCAAGAAATACGTCGCCGGCGCGGAGCTGCTCGCAACCTATCCGATTGTTCCGATCTTTGACGGCCTGGGCCTGTGCCATGCGATTACCGGACTCTACGGCCAGCTGTTCCTGGGTGTGACCGCCGATCGCGAAATCCTTCCGGACATGGACGTGTACATCGACTGCCTCCGGCAATCCACCGATGAGTATCTCGAACTGGCTCGACAGCAGGCACAGGCCGCTCCTGTGGAACCTGCGAAAGCCACCCATGCCCGGAAGCGGACGAACTCGCCTGAGCGGAGCGCCGAGCCCGGCAAAGAGTGAGAGAGCCATCACGCACCACGACCAACGCGGCAGGCCTGAAACCCTGGCCGCGAAGGCGCAATTCAATGGCTAGGGAGATACCTGATGTTCTGGCACAAGTCGCCGGCGAAACACCTGCTGAACAAGATGAAAAAAGCGCAGAACTACCAGCAGTGGACGGAGCACGCCGCTGCCCATGACCGGGAAACCGGTCTGGATGAGTGGAGAAGCACCGAACCGTCCGAACAGTACGACTATCGCGCACTTCGCCAGCGTTTCGAGCAGTTGCGCGGCCTGCGCTATGGCCACGACTATCCCAAGTTGATGTTCGCCCTCAACGAAGGCATCCACGGCAACCTCGCGGGCATGGGCAAGGCCGAGCTTTACAGCCAGGCCAACCTCGGCACCAAGCAGCTGATCCACCAGTACATCGAGGAAGTCTGCCAGGCGCTCTGTGCCATCGACGAAGTCGATGAGGCGGTCATCCCCCTGGCCGAGAAGAAGGATTTCTTTCTCCGCGCCAGCCAATGCTTCGGCCGTTCCGCACTGATGCTCAGCGGCGGCGCGGTGCTGGGAAATTTCCACGCCGGCGTGCTCAAGGCGCTGTTTCAGGAGGGCCTGCTGCCCAGCATCATCTCCGGCTCCAGCGCCGGGGCGATACTGGCGGCCATCACCTGCACCCATGCCGACGCCGATCTACTCGGGCGGCTGAGCCCGGAAAACCTGGAGATCGATGCAGATACGGAGCGCAAGCAGCCCGGCAGACTCAATTGCCGGCCTCCGCTCGACACCCGGCACCTGCAGCTTTATTTGGAACGCATCATTCCCGACCTGACGTTCGAAGAGGCCCATCGCCTGACCGGACGCCGGCTGAATATCACGGTGACGGGCCTAGTGCCGCGCCAGGCATCGCGCCTGTTGAATGCCATTACCGCGCCCAACGTCCTGATCCGCTCGGCGGTCATGGCCTCGTGCGCCATTTCCGGCATCTACCCGCCGGTTACCCTGCAGGCGAAGAGTGCCTCTGGAGATCAGGTTCCCTACCTGCCCGAGTTGCAGTGGATCGACGGCTCCTTCGTGGATGACCTACCGGCCAAGCGCCTCGGACGGCTGTATGGGGTGAATCATTTCATCTCCAGCATGGCCAATCCCGCGGCCCTGCTCTTCACACCCAATCCCGATTCCCGCCCGGGCATCCTGCAAGCGGCGTTGAACCAGCAGATCAAGTTGACCCGGAACGTCGCCACCCGCGTGCTCAAGCTCAGTCGCGACCACCTGCGCATCCGTAATGCGACATTCAGCCGCTGGCAACACCTCGGCTACAACGTGCTGGCTCAGGACTACACCGCCGATATCAACATCTTCCTCGACAAGCGCTGGCATAACCCGCTCAAGTTGCTGGCACCCATGCCGCTGCAAGAGCTGAAGCAGATCGTGCGTGAGGGGGAGCAGGCCACCTGGGCACGCATGGAGATGGTCAGGAACTGCACGGCCATCAGCAGGACGCTGGACCAGATTCTTAGGCATAACGCCTGGGTGATCTGACGCTGGGGGCCGGTCACTGGCCCTGCGGCTTGGGCCCCCGCTCAATGACACGCCACCCGAGCCGTTTCCAGCGGAAGCGCCTACACCGCTCTTCGCTCAGAACGCTGCCATCTGGCAGAGGTATTTCTACGTGCATGACACTGCCCCGAAAAACCCAAGTCGAGGTCTGACCCTGCTGTTACCCCTGGCCCTGTCCTGCGAGCTGATTGCAATTTCCGCCGGCCCCAAGGAACTGGGAATGGTCGCCGCCGTACTCTTCGGCCTGTTTTTTCTGGGCCACTGGCGTTCGCTCATGCCCTACCCGCGCAGGCTGGGCCTGATCACCCTGGCGCTGCTGGTGTGCTGGGCCGCAGCAGGTAAGGCGAGCCCGGACGGTGCCGCCCGCCTGGCGGAGTCAGCGGCCTATTACGCGACTTTCATCGCCTCGCTGTGCCTGATGCAATGCCTGGTCCGGCGCCAACCTCAACTTGCCGGCCTGCACCGTTTGTTGCTGGCCGGTTCGCCCGTCTTCAGATACCCGCGTTATGTACTCAGCAGCCTGGCGATTGGTTCGGTCCTCAGCTTTGGCGTGCTGAACCTCCTCTGTGGCAGTCTGAACCGCCACCTTGAAATCCTCGGCGTCGACGAGCCCGCTGCCAGCACTGGGCGCCGCGGGGTCCTGGTGGCGACCCTGCGCGGCTATGCCCTGATTCCACTGCTGGCACCCACTAGTGTCGCGGTGGCAATCCTGACCCGTGAGCTGAGCGGGCTCAGCTGGCTAGGGCTCCTGCCGTATGGTGGAGTGGCTGCCGCCCTGTTGCTGCTCGTCGGCTGGTACCAGGACAACCGCCACCTCCAGGACCTCAACCAGCATGACGAGGTTTCGGGTACTCCGGGGCTGGGCCGACTACTCGGCGCCAGCCTCTTGGGCATCGGCTGCATGCTGGTACTGGCAGCCCTGACCCACCTGACTGCGACCCAAGCGGCCCTGCTGCTAGTGCCCTGCGGCATCGGCAGTTATCTGCTATGGGTCGAACGCTCGCCCATGGCCGTTTGCCGCGAATTGACCGATACCGTGGCCGGTGTGCGCAACGAAATTTTCATCTTCGCGTGCTCGACCCTGCTCGGCGGCTTGGTCAGCCAACTGGTGTCGCTCGATGGCATGGCCGACCTGCTGGTGAGACTGCCTGCCGGGCTCTTTCTGGTCGAGGCCGCCGGGCTGATCGGGATCATCCTGTTGGCGCTCCTCGGGGTAGCCCCAATCATCTCGCTCAGCCTGATCAGTGGCTTGCTGGTGCACCTGGCGGAGCAAGGTTTACCGATGCTCGGCCCGGCAATCGCTCTACTCTGTGGTTATTCTCTGGCCATACTGCTCTCGCCCTTTAGCCCTTCGGCATTACTCCTGGCTCGCTACGCGAACGTCTCCACAACCCAGGTCGCGCTCTACTGGAACGGGCACGTAGCCCTCTGGGCCGTGATTCCCGTGATGCTGCTGGCGATGCTGGCATGACGAACCTTTCCGAGTCGTGACCTCGCCTCCACCCGAGCAAGATTCGCCCTGATACACCGATCTAGTTTGTTGAGCTCCTGACGGTCGAAACAAGCGTCCTGGGTTTGAGCATTGAGCAGGCCCGTCAGCACACGAGTTTATGCGTTTTCGCCGAGGGCTACCCTGCGTCAGGGTCGCAGCGGGTTACGCGGGGCTCACGACCTGTATTCAGGGGGGATTACCCTCCTGCACGGCCGGGACAGCCTTCCAGCTGTCATCGGGGTCGAAGTTCTTCATCGCGCGGGCGAGCTTTTCGCCGCTGGGTCCGAGGTCCTTCTCGAACACCTGTCCTTCGTGGCTGATCATGAAGCTCATCACGCCGCTGTCGGCGTACTTCGCCGGCCAGCCGATGAGGGCGAAGCCCCGGCTCATGCTGTCGCCAAGGCGGTAGCTGTAGGCGCCGCCGGGCGCGGACGGCCCCTGGGCTTCGAGGATGTGGAAGTGATAGCCGTGCCAGTCGCCGCCGAGCGTGGCATCGCCGAATAACGGTCCCAGGGGGCTGATCTCGCTGCTGTCGTCGTCCGCCCAGTAGAGGCCGTCATGCTGGCCATCGCTGCTGAAGATCTTCTGCGCGTATTCGAGGACGCCGTCGCCGTCGTGGTCGACTTCGGCGTAGTCCATCTGCGCATCGTGGTAGGCCAGCTCCGACTGCACCGCGGCGAGCTCGTTACGGCCGATGCGGCGCACGCGCATTTCCTCGGCACCGGCCTTGGTGTCGAAGTGCCAACCGTTGGCGGTCTTGGCCAACGGCACGGGAAAGGCCCAGGCCTTGTCGCCCACGGTCAACACTGCCTTGTCCGCGCTGGGTGTTTCGATCGCATGGTGCTGCTGGTACTGCTTGAGGAACGCATCGACGTCCTTGCGCGCGACGCCCTCCAGGGTGATGAGACTGTGCCAGTTCGCGCCGAGCAGGGCGCTCAGCTTGGCTTGATCGGCATGCTCGGTGCCCAGCGCATCGACCAGTGCCTGCGCCGCCGTTTCCGGGGTCGGGAACGTCTGCTGCGCCTGGGCTGCGGCCAGCGTCGGCCACGCCAGGCCGGCAACGATCAGCAGGGTGCGCGGGAGCGAAGACATGCAAACCTTCATGCAGGAACTCCTGTTCAGCGGCGGCGGGATTGACGCTGCGGGGGACGGGATGGGCGGCTGATCTGATGCCCGGCCGCGCGTGCGGATGCGGGGCGCTGGGCGGCGGCCTGACTGGCCCGGCCACGGTCGGCCTGCATGTTGGCCCGGCTCGGCGAACGCGCGCCCGCGAAGGCATTGTTTCGGCTGCCAGCGGACGTGGACGCGTACTGCTGGCGCGCGGCCTGGCGCGCCTGCGAGCTGCTCTGGTCACGCGCGGTGTGCTGGACGCCGCCCTGTTGCTGCCGATTGCCCAGGCGCTGCGAGGCTTCGCCTCGGGCCTGGTCGCGGGTCTGCCGCTGCTCGCGCGCGGCCCCTGAGCCCGGCTGGGTACGGTCAGCGGTGGCTTCGCGGGCGCGCTGCCGTGCTTCGAGGTTGCTACTGGCCGGCGCGGCGATACCACGCTGGTCCAACGACGCGCGGGCTTGCTCGCGTGCCCGCGTGCGGTCGATGGAATTGTCGCCGCGAAACGCCGCGCGCTGGTCCACGCCATCCAGGCGCCGGCCGTACTGTTCGCGGCTGTTGCGGTCGCGATAGGGAACGCCATCGCGATGGATGGAGTTGTGGGTCCAGTTGTTCTGGTTGGCGTTGAGCCGGTTGTTGACGTTGATGTTGTTGTAGCGATTGGTATTGATGTCGATATCGTTGTTGCCCCAGTCGCAGTCGCCCCACAGCGAATTGACTATGGCCACGCCGGCGCCGAAGGCCAGGCCGGCGACCAGCGCAGTACCCACGGTGTAGGCCGGCGAGGGTGGATAATAGACCGGCGGCGATGCGGGGTAGGCCCAGGTGCCGTAAACCGTGGTCGGGTTGTAGGCGGGCACGTACACCACCTGCGGATCGGCCGGGGCGATGACGATGGTGGAGGGACTGGCCGGCGCGACTTGGGCAGGGGCAGGAGCAGGGGCTGGCGCTGAGGTCTGTTGGACGGTGACGTTCTGGTATTGGTTGGACTCCAGATTGCCGGCCGATTGCGCCTGCCGGCGCAGGCGCTGCACGGCGTCCATGACATCGTCGGGCTGGGCCAGGAAGGCATCGCCGAGGCGTTGCGTCCAGGCCGCGTCCTGACCCAGCAGTTCCAGGACCTGCGGAAACGCGACCAGTGACTGCACGCTGGGGTCCCAGGGCTGCGTCGCAACCTGTTTCACCGCATCGTCGCCCTTGGCGTCGGGGTGCGCCCGCGACCAGGCCGCCGCCTCGGCCACGTTGCCGGGGTAGGTGGCCGCCATCAGCACCTGTGCCAATAGCGGGTCCGGATACAGCGCAATCGGCGCCAGCATCTGGTCCAGTTGTTCCTGGTTGAACACCGCATCCTTGGCCGGCGCGGCGGCTGCCGCGGGTGGCACTGCTGCTGGCGCCGGAGTCGGTGCGGTCACTTCGGCCTGCGCTGTGGTCTTCGGTGGCGTGGGATTGGACTCGTCGGAACACCCCGCGAGCAACAGCGCAGCTGACAACGCGTAGAACAATGGAATGCGCATGGCGTCTCCAATGTGGCTAGGCAGCTTGGGAAACGAGAGCCCAGGGCCAATTCTGCTGCGGCGCAGCAGCTCAACTCGACGACTGGACCCGTGCCGGCAACAACCTATGGCACTCCACTCGCCACACGGCCTGGCGACAAGCGGAATACGCGCGCCAGCCAGCGCCCGCGATTGATATCGACCAGTAATTCTGCGAGGCAAATCCAATATAGACCCGTAGCCATCGTTGACAAGGCCGATGCAGACGTTATGTCCGATGCCAAACAAGAGGCCTTAATCTTTTTCAGATCAAGACATGGCCGGACGAAACATCGCCTCGAAGGTGACCCGGGCGGATGCCCAAAACAAAAGGGAGCTGATCGATTTTTTAAACATGATGGCCTGAAAAACAAATCAGCCCCTTTTTCCGCCCTCGCAACGCACCTCTTACTTGAGGCGGCCGCCGCCGCTGACGGTAGGAATTGCGGTGAGATGGAAGCGACAGACGTTGCCGCCACGGACCATGCATTCGAGGTGCTCTACGTCGCCATCGCCCAAGGCACCGATGAGGGCCAGATCGAGCTCGCACACTTCCGGATGAGCTTTGGCCAGATGATGGAAGACGCAGTTGTGCGCGATAATTTCCTTCTCGCCAGATGAGCGGAAAAACACCTCGGCTTCATAACCGGCCTGATTCATGTGGTTGACGATCCGCTCCTCGGGTACCGCGTGCTGCTCCATGCCTGCCGCCATCTTGCGGCCGAGGCTGCGCATCAACCTGACCAGGCTGTCGTGGCCAATTATTTCCGCGACCTCACCGATTAGTAGGTCGGCTAAAAGCTGGTATTGCCTGGGAAACAGCTCCTTGCCGGGTGTCGAGAGCAGGTACAACTGCTCGGGACGACGGCCAGTGGGGCGGGTTTCGCCGCGAAGGATCAGGCCGTCACGTTCCAACGCGGCCAGATGTTGGCGTATCGCTGTGCGAGTCACCGCCAAGTGGCTGGCCAAATCGTCAATACTCATACCTGCCGGTTGGTACAGCAATGCACATAGAAGATCTTGCTGCGTGCGACCCATCCCCTGAAGCATTCTGCTACCTCGTCATTTCCAACTACCCAAAAAGACAGGTGGGGCGCCTAGGCGCCCCGGCCCATCTCAGAACTTGTCCGGGAACTGCTTGACCAGTGCTGCCGCCAAGGTATCCGCAAGGCCGAGCATGTGTTTGCGCATGGCTTGCCAGGTTCTCGCTTCAGCGCCGTAGTCCTTGTTGCCCAACTGATCGACCTGGGCGATATGGTGCCCGCCGTGAGCTCCGAGCATTGCGACCAGCGTATCTTCCGGCAAGTACGGATTAGCCTTGGCCAGGAATTGCGCAATCGCCTTGGCATTGCTCGTCAGCTCGGCAACGGCGGCATCCTGCCCTGCGGCATTCTTCGCTACGGCGGCATCGCTGTAGTGCTTCACTGCGCCCCAGTGCCCGGCCAGCAGCTTGAGCAACTGGTCGGCAGCCGGCTGGCCGTACAGGGGCGCGAGGCTATTGGCAATCGAAGTGGCGTTGGTTACCACCTCTGTGGCAGCGGTGTCGGCCTGGTTGCGCTGCCCTTGCTGGCTGGCGATCACATAGTTCCTCACCCAAAAAATATGCTCCACCCACAGATCACGCAGCGCTAATCGCGTATTGAGCGCGGCAGTCTCCGCAGCAATGGGGGTGGCGGGGCCTGCATCCGTCTGGCTCCAGGCAGGTTGAGTGCACAGTGCAAGAAGCAGCAAAGCCAGTATCCTGATCTTCATAGCGGTACCCTCGATTTATGGATTACCCAACAAAGGTAATTACAGCATAAAAATATGTCAATATTGAAAAAATAGACCAAAAGGAACGGATTTATTTTTCAGGCCATCAGGCTTAAAAAATAAATCCGTCCCCTTTTTTCCACGCAGGCACAGATCAACCTGCTTCCGCATCGCCCATAAACGGTGCACGAATGTACCTATAGCGTTCTCGCCGCCCCATACCGCCCCAACTATGCGCCCCCCCTTCGTAAAAATGCACCCGGGAAGGCTGGCAGGCCCGGCCGTATAAGGCTTTTCGCGGCTTGGCACGGATGCTGCCATTGCATTGAGCGCTGTATCGACGACTTCGTCGTTCTCCCCACAGTGTTGTGCATGGACCGCCAAGGAGCTGCCCACATGAAACGCCGTC
>JBOICE010000003.1:0-17500 GCA_050739815.1 Pseudomonas sp.
GGCTTGATTACCTCACGCATCGCCCACGGCATGCCACTGGGTGGCGAGTTGGAGCTGGTGGATGGTGGCACGTTGGCGCATGCGTTGGCCGGTCGTAGACCCATCAACCTCTGATTCACGCCGGCGGACATAGCGTCGCCCGGCCTGGCGAATGCCTTCAACCCCGCTCTAAAACTCGCCCATCCACGATTGGCAGGCGTTTTCGCCCTGTGTGTTGGCCGATGCTTCATCTTGAAAACCAAGCAAGCGCTCGGTATGTTCGTGCGAACCTTATCTGGAGCTTGGCCATGCCCGCTTTTCAGGAATACTTCGACGAATCCCATCAATTGGTGCGCGACTCCGTGCGGCGTTTTGTCGAGCGGGAAATCCTGCCGTATATCGCCGAGTGGGAGGAGGCCGAGGAGTTTCCGCGCGAGCTGTACCTGAAAGCCGGTGCCGCTGGGATTCTCGGGATCGGCTATCCGGAGCAGCTTGGCGGCAGCCATGAGGGCGATCTGTTCGCCAAGGTGGCGGCCAGTGAAGAGTTGATGCGCTCTGGTTCTGGAGGCTTGGTTGCCGGGCTGGGTTCTTTGGATATCGGCCTGCCGCCGATAGTGAAATGGGCCAAGCCGGCGATTCGTGATCGCGTTGTGCCGCAGGTGCTTTCTGGTGAAAAGATCATGGCGCTGGCGGTGACCGAACCGTCCGGCGGCTCGGATGTGGCCAGTCTGAAGACCCGCGCAATACGCGATGGCGACTTTTACCGGGTGACCGGCAGCAAAACCTTTATCACCAGCGGCGTACGCGCGGACTACTACACCGTGGCAGTGCGTACCGGCGGCGAAGGCTTTGGTGGTGTCAGCCTGTTGCTGATCGAGAAGGGCACGCCGGGTTTCAGTGTGGGTCGCAAGTTGAAGAAGATGGGCTGGTGGGCGTCGGACACTGCCGAACTGTTTTTCGATGATTGCAAGGTGCCGGTGGAAAACCTGATCGGTGTCGAAAACCTGGGCTTTGCCGGGATCATGGCTAACTTCCAGTCCGAGCGGCTGGCGCTGGCGATCATGGCCAATATGACCGCCGAACTGGCCCTTGAGGAGTCGCTGGCCTGGGCACGGGAGCGCGAGGCGTTCGGTAAACCGATCGGCAAATTCCAGGTGCTCAAACACCGGCTGGCGGCGATGGCCACGCAGTTGGAGGTCTCCCGCGAGTTCACCTATCGCCAGGCGGCGAAGATGGCTGCGGGTAAATCGGTGATCAAGGAAATCTCGATGGCGAAGAACTTCGCCACCGATATCGCCGACCGTATTGTCTACGACGCGGTGCAGATCGCTGGCGGCATGGGGTATATGCGCGAAAGCCTGGTGGAACGGTTGTATCGGGATAACCGAATTCTTTCCATCGGCGGCGGCACGCGGGAAGTGATGAACGAGATCATCAGCAAGCAGATGGGCTTATAAGCTTCCGGCCTTCCTCACGCGAAGAGAGCCGCTTTCATTCATTGCAGCCCGTGCTTCTTGACCTTGTCGAACAGCGTGGTCTTGGCCATGCCCAGGGCCTGGCTGGCCTGGCTGAGGTTACCGTTGTGACGTTCCAGGGCGCCGCTGAGCAGGCTCTTCTCGAAGGCCTCGACTGCCTCGGCGAAGGACGGGCCGCTGCTTTCCGCAGCCAGCCCGCTTTTTTTGAACACCGGCAGGCCGAGGGCGAAGCGTTCCGCGACGTTGCGCAATTCGCGCACGTTGCCCGGCCAGTCGTGGGCCATCAGGGTCGATAGGGTCGGGCGATCCAACTCCGGCGCGGCGCGGTCGAAGCGCAACGAGGATTGCTGGAGGAAGTGTTCGAACAGCAGCGGGATGTCCTCACGACGTTCGCGTAGCGGCGGCAACTCCAGAGTGACCACGTTGAGGCGGTAATACAGGTCGCTGCGAAATTGCCCGGCTTTGCCCAGATCATCCAGATCGGCTTTGGTAGCGGCGATCACCCGGCAGTCCACCGCCACGCTTTGGTTCGAACCGAGGCGCTCCAGGCTGTGCTCTTGCAGCACCCGCAGCAGTTTGATCTGCAGGTTGATCGGCATGCTCTCGATTTCGTCGAGGAACAGGCTGCCGCCGTTGGCGTGCTCGATCTTGCCGATGCGGCGCTTGCTGGCACCGGTGAAGGCGTGCGCCTCGTGGCCGAAAATCTCGCTCTCGAACAGGTTCTCCGGCAGGCCGCCGCAGTTCAGGGCGACGAACTGGTGATCCTTGCGCCGGCTGAAATCGTGCAGGCAGCGGGCTACCAACTCTTTGCCGGTACCGGTTTCACCTTCGATCAGCACGTTGGCCGAGGTGTCGGCGACGTTGGCGATCAGCTCGCGCAGTTGCTGCATGGCTGGCGAGCGGCCCAGCAGGCGCTCCCCGAGCGCCTGATGCCCGGCCAACTGGCGGCGCAATGCCGAGACCTCGCGGGCCAGGCCGCGTTGCTCCAAGGCGCGGCGGGTCACATCCACCAGGCGCTCGGGGGAGAAGGGTTTTTCCATGAAGTCGTAGGCGCCGTTGCGCATGGCGCCGACGGCCATGGAGATGTCGCCGTGACCGGTGATGAGTACCACGGGCAAGCTGCTATCGCGGGCCTTGAGGCGGGCGAGCAGTTCCAGGCCGTCGATGCCGGGTAGGCGAATATCGCTGATGACGATGCCGGCGAAATTCTCGCCGACCCGCTGCAGGGCTTCCTCGGCGCTAGCAACACCTTCGCTCGGAATGTCTTCCAGGCTCAGGGCTTGCTGGCAGCCGAGCAATACATGCGGATCGTCTTCAACGATCAGGACGGTCAGGTTGTCATTCATCGCGGCGGGGCTCGGCAGGAGATTGGGAGAGCAGGGGCAGGTTCAACTCGAAGGCGGTCCCGCCATTTTCCATGTGCTGAACGCTGAGGTGGCCACCGGCAGCGGCGGCCAAGCTGGCTGAGAGCGTCAGGCCGAGGCCCAGGCCTTGTTCGCCCGGTTTGGTGGTGAAGAACGGCTCGAACAGGTGTACGCGCACCGAGGGGGGAATGCCTGGGCCATTGTCGCGAATCTGGAGCAGATAGCGTTGGTCTTGCGCCTGGCCATCGAGCCAGAGCTGGCGATCACTCTGCCCGTGCATGGCGTCGATCGCGTTGACGATCAGGTTGACCAGGATTTGCTCCAGGCGCGTCTGGTCGATGGCCAGGCAGGCGTCGCTGTAGGCCCGGTGGATACGCAGCGGCGTGCGCTGCAAGCGTGGATGCAGGAGGAACAGGGCGGCGTCCACCGCTTTGCCCAGCTGAGCTTCGCCGCTGTCGTCGGAGCGGCGGGCGAAGGCGCGCAGGCTGCCGGTGATACGGCCCATGCGGTCGACCAGTTCATTGATGGTGGCGAGGTTGCTGCTGGCGGTGTCCAGGGCGCCACGCTGGAGGAAGCGCACGGTATTGCCGGAGAGCGTGCGCAGGGCCGCCAGCGGTTGGTTGAGCTCGTGGGCGATGCTGGTGGACATCTGCCCGATCACCGCCAGCTTGCCGGCTTGCACCAAGTCGTCCTGGGTTTTACGCAGGCTGATCTCGGCCTGCTGGCGTTCGCGGATCTGCGCCTTCAGGCGTTCGTTGCTGGAGCGCAGGTCGGCGGTGCGCTCGGCGATCTTGCGTTCCAGTTCGTTGTTGGCCTGCTGTAAGGCCTCGCGGGCGGCCAGGCGGGTGGCAATCACCTTGCGTCGTTCGTTCCAGGCGATCAGCAGGAAGGCCAGCAGGGCGCAGGCCACCGCCGCCAGCATGCCGTGGCTGGCGGCCTCACGGCGGACGTCTTGGACCGGCGAAAGCAGGCTGAAGCCCCAGGGTGGGTCGTTGAGGCGGCGGGTCTGGGCGAGGTAGCTGATCGGCTGCGGCTCGCCGCCGTTTTCGGCGCTGGCGGTCAGCGTCAGCAGCTCGGCATCCGCGGCGATGCGCTGGCGCGTCAAGGGTTGCAGTTCCTCGAGCGTGGTCCAGTGGTATTGCAGGCTGTCGGCCAGTTTGGTCTTGGTTTCGGTGCTGAGGGGGCGCACGGCCTTGAGCCGGCGGGTTGGATCGCTGGAGAGAATGATGATGCCATTCTCGTCGCTGACGAAGGCCTCGAGGCGTGCCCGCTCCCAGCGCTGCTCCAAGGGGTCCAGGCGGATTTTCACCACCGCCACGCCGATGATTTTGCCCTGGTAACGCAGGCCATGGGCCAGGTAGTAGCCGGCCTCGCCGGTGGTGCTGCCGATGCCGTAGAAACGCCCAGGTTTGCCCTGTATGGCGTCCTGGAAGTAGGCGCGGAAGGCCAGGTCCTCGCCTTGAAAGCTGTCTGCGTCGCGCCAGTTGCTGGTGGCCAGTACCCGGCCGCTGCGGTCGAGCACGTAGACCGCGCGGCTACCGCTACGCCGGTTGAGGCCTTCGAGGTACTCGTTGACCCGATCGCGGCGATAGTCTGTGGGGTTGAGCAGCAGGCGGCTGACGCTGGACTCCAGCTCCAGCAGGCTGGGTAGGTAGGTGTGGGTGCTGATCTCGCTTTCTACCGCGCGGGCGTGCAGCTCAAGCTGGCGTTCGCCACTCTCGGCGAGGGTGCGGATACCGATCTGCGCGCTGATGTAATAGGCGACAAAGCCGCACGCGAGCATCAGCGCAATGATCGGCAAGGGCAGTAGCAGGCGACGGATCAGACGAGGCTTCACGGTCAGCGAGGGCGGCAGGGCGCGAGGAGTGGTGGAAGGGGATTGCATCACAATCATGACTGGGCGGCCAGCCCGCTGTCGCGCAGCACGATGAAGCGGCGCAATCTTGAGCGACGCTGCGAGTAGATCCGTTTGGCGGTATCGGCTGTATGGGGCATCGGCGCTATCCGCTCAATTGTGTTCGCACCGGGATAGCGGCGAGCCAGGCCCGCCGCCGCACGCTGTCAGTATTCCCAGAAAATCCGCTGCAGTTCTTTGCTGTCCGGGGTCTGGGTCAGGGCGACCGAGGCGAGGATGCGGGCTTTCTGCGGGTTGAGATCATGGGCGACAACCCAGTCGTTCTTATCGTCCGGCTGCTCGGCGTTACGCAGGACGAAACCGCCCTGGTTGACGTGCGATGAGCGGATGATCTGCAGACCGTCCTTGCGCAACCCTTGCAGGGTCGGGACCACGCGTGAGGCCACCGAACCGTTGCCGGTGCCCGCGTGGATGATGGCCTTGGCGCCGGCCTGGGCGAGGGCCTTGTAGGTGGTGTCGTCGACGTTCCCGTAGCCGTAGGCGATGTCTACCCGCGGCAGGCTGGAGATCTTCTGGATGTCGAACTCGGAGTTCAGCGTATGGCGCTTGGCCGGCAGGCGGAACCAGTAGCTCTTGCCTTCCACAACCATACCCAGTGGGCCCCAGGGGCTCTTGAAGGCTTCGGTCTTGATGTTCACCGACTTGCTGACATCGCGCCCGGAGTGGATCTCGTCATTCATCGTCACCAGCACGCCCTTGCCACGCGACTCCTTGTCGCTGGCCACGGCAACGGCGTTGTACAGGTTGAGCATGCCATCGGCGGACATGGCGGTGCCTGGGCGCATCGAGCCGACTACCACGATGGGCTTGTCGGTGTGCTCCACCAGATTGAGGAAGTAGGCGGTTTCTTCCAGGGTGTCGGTGCCGTGGGTGATGACGATGCCGTCGACCTCGTCGCTCTCGGCCAGCTTGGCAACGTGCTTGCCCAGTTGCAGCAGGTTGTCGTTGGTGATGCTTTCCGAGGCGATCTGGAAGACCTGTTCGCCGCGTACTGTGGCGAGGTTGCTCAGCTCCGGCACGCTGGCGATGAGCTGCTCGACCGGTACTTTTGCCGCCTGGTAAGTGGCGCTGTTGGCAGCGCTGGCGCCAGCTCCGGCGATGGTGCCGCCGGTGGCGAGGATCACCACATTGGCGAGCTTCTGCTGCGGTTCGCTCTCTTTGGCCTGCAGCCCTTGCGGGAGCAGGAACATCAGGGCCAGTACGCCAGGGGTGAACGAATACAGAACGTTTTTCATGCGTGCTTCTCTTCTGGTGGGTTGTTTTTATTAGCTAGAGGATGTGCAGCACTATCCGCCCCTCGCTTCAGGAGGGGCGGGGGCGGATCGCGGTGTCAGTGCTGGAGGATCTTGGCGAGGAACTGTTGGGCGCGGTCGGAGCGTGCGCTGACGTCACCGAAGAACTCTTCCTTGTCGCAGTCTTCGACGATCTGTCCTTGGTCCATGAAGATCACGCGGTCGGCCACCTTGCGTGCGAAGCCCATCTCGTGGGTCACGCACATCATGGTCATGCCTTCGTTGGCCAACTGCACCATGACGTCCAGTACCTCGTTGACCATTTCCGGGTCGAGGGCCGAGGTCGGTTCGTCGAACAGCATCACCACCGGGTCCATGGCCAGCGCGCGGGCGATGGCCACGCGCTGCTGCTGGCCGCCAGAGAGTTGGCCGGGGTGCTTGTGGGCGTGGGCCAGGAGGCCGACGCGGTCGAGCAGCTTGAGGCCTTTCTCGGTGGCTTCGTCTTTTTTGCGGCCGAGCACTTTGATCTGCGCGATAGTCAGGTTCTCGGTGATCGACAGGTGGGGGAACAGCTCGAAGTGCTGAAACACCATGCCGACACGCGAGCGCAGTTCGGGCAGATTGGTTTTCGGGTTGGCGATGGACGTGCCGTCGACCCGGATGTCGCCTTTCTGGAAGGGCTCGAGCGCGTTGACGCACTTGATCAGGGTGGACTTGCCGGAGCCGGACGGGCCGCAGACCACCACCACTTCGCCCTTTTTGACGTGTGTGGTGCAGCCGGTCAGCACCTGGAAGTCCCCATACCACTTGTTGACGCTATCGATTGAAATCATACGGCTAACCTTCTGTGCAGATGCTTCACCAGCAGCGAGGCGGCGAAGCTGATCGTGAAATACACCAGACCGGCGAAGATGAGGAATTCATGGGGCTGGCCCACGATGTCGCCACGCGAGCGCGAGGCGTTGAGGAAATCCATCAGGCCGACGGTGTAAACCAGGGAGGTGTCTTGGAACAGGATGATGCTCTGTTGCAGCAACAGCGGGGTCATCTTGCGGAAGGCCTGGGGCAGGATGATCAGGCGCATCATCTGTCCGTAGTTCATGCCCAGGGCCTGGGCTGCGCCCATCTGGCCCTTGGGGATGGCCTGGATACCGGCGCGGACGATCTCGCAGAAATACGCCGCCTCGAACATCATGAACGCCACCAGGCAGGAACTGAACGCCCCGATCGGGGTGTCTTCGCCGGTGATCCAGCGCAGCACGAAGGGCACCGCGAAGTAGAACCAGGTGATCACCAGCAGCAGTGGGATCGAGCGGAAGTAGTTGACGTAGGCGCCGGCCAGATTGGACAGCAACTTGCTGGGCGACAGCCGCATCAGCGCCAGCAAAGTGCCGAGTACCACGCCGCCGATAACGCCGAGCACCATCAGCTGCAGGGTCATCAGCATGCCTTCCCACAGGCCTGGCAGGGCGGGGACTATTGCACCGAAATCCATCATTTACCTCCCACGGAGATCAGGCCCGGAACCGCGACTTTCTTTTCGACCAGACGCATGAACAGCATCAGGCTCATGTTCAGCGTGAAGTAGATCAGCGTGGCGAGGGTGAAGGCTTCGAAGAGGTTGGCGGAGAACTCGGCGGTCTGTTTGGTCTGCGCCAGCAGCTCCATCAGGCCGATCAATGACGCCACCGAGGAGTTCTTGAAGATGTTCAGGAACTCGGAGGTAAGTGGTGGAATGATGATGCGAAAGGCTTGTGGCAGCAGCACGTAGCCGTAGATCTGCGGCATCTTGAAGCCCATGGCGGCGGCAGCTGAGGCCTGCCCCTTGGGTAGTGCCTGAATGCCGGTGCGCACTTGCTCGCAGACCCGTGCAGCGGTGAACAGGCCGAGACACACGACCACGCTCAAGTAGGCTGAGGTGGCTGGATTCAAGTCCTGTTTGAACCACAGCTCCAGCGGTTCGGGCAGCAGATCCGGCACCAGGAAGTACCAGAGAAACAATTGCACCAGCAGCGGCACATTGCGGAAGATTTCCACGTAGGTGGTGGCGATGCCGGAGATCCAGCGATTCGGCACAGTACGCATTACGCCGAGCAGCGAGCCCAGCAGCAGGGCGATGATCCAGCCCACCAGGGCGACGGCGATGGTCCAACCCAGGCCGGTGACGAACCAGTCCAGGTAGATTTCACTGCCGATGCCGGTGGACTTGAAGAACACGCCCCAGTCCCAGTTGTAATTCATGCGGGTTTCCCCTCGGGTCGAACGCTAGTGGCCTGTGTGGCTAGTTCAATTAGTCAATTTCGGCGTCTGAGGCCCTGATACTGCGTTGCCGTTCCTCGCCATAGCGGGCTATGACTCGTCACAGCGCCTTGTCTCAGAACCTCAGCCATCCGAACTTGAGCTAACCAACTAGCCGTACAGGCCACTAGTGGTCTGTATGGCTATTGGGTCGATAAAACCGCTGAAGGAGTCCGGGGCAGGCAACACGCGAGCGTGCCCGCATCCGCGGGTGGCGGATGAGCCCCTTATCCATTCAGCTGGAGAGTGGGAGGGGGCGAATGCCTCTCCCTGTTCCCCGCTTCCTCCTCACCTTGTGGGGGAGGAGCAAGCATCACCTTCAGATCTGTTCTGCAGACTTGTCGGTGGGGTTGGCGATCAGCTTCTTCAGCTCACCGCTCATGGGGAAATTCAGGTTCAGGTTCTTCGGCGGAACCGGCTGGAGGAACCACTTGTTGTAGATGTCGTTGACTTCGCCAGACTTGAAGGTCGCGCTGATGGCGTTGTCGACCACTTGCTTAAAGCCTTGGTCGCCCTTGCGCATCATGCAGCCGTAGATCTCGAAGGATTGCGGCTGGCCGACCACGACCCATTCGTCGGGCTTCTTGGCCTTGGCCATTTCACCGTAGAGCAGGGCATCGTCCATCATGAAGGCCACGGCGCGGCCGGATTCGAGCATCAGGAAGGATTCGCCATGGTCCTTGGCCGAGATGATGTTCATGCCCATCTGCTTCTCGGCGTTCATGGTTTTGATCAGGCGCTCGGAGGTGGTGCCGGCGGTGGTTACGACGTTCTTGCCCTTGAGGTCGGTGAATTCGCTGACGCCGGAAGTCTTCTTGGTCAGCAGGCGGGTGCCCACTTCAAAGATACCGACCGAGAAATCGACCTGATTCTGGCGTTCGAGGTTGTTGGTGGTGGAGCCGCATTCCAGGTCGACGGTGCCGTTCTGCACCAGCGGGATACGGGTCTGCGAGGTGACCAGGTTGTAGCGCACTTGCAGTTCTGGCAGGCCGAGTTCTTGCTTGATCGCCTCGACGACTTTCAGCTGCAAGTCGTGGGAGTAGCCAACGGGCTGGCGGGGATCGTTGCCCAGGTAGGAGAAGGGGATGGAGGCATCGCGGTGGCCGAGGGTGATGGTGCCGGACTCCTTGATCTTCTTCAGGGTGCCTGTGAGTTCGCTGGCTTGGGTCGCGGTGGACAGCAGAGCGGCAGCGACGGCTGCGGCCAACAGGTGGGGAACGATGCGCATGAGTTTTTCCTCGGCTTGTTGTTGTATGGGAGGTAATGAGAGGGCTGCTGAACGACTTCAGAGGCCACTTCGCATTCCGCCCATGCCTAGGAGCAGGATGTGTGCCAGTCTTTTTGAGTGTGGTTTAGTTTTTTAACTATTTGAATTAAAAGGATTAATTTTAATCCTTGTACATGAGGGAAGTGGTCTGGGTTCGATCTTCCGAATAAATGAGAGTCGTGCGTTCGGTTTTCCGAACAAAGGAGCGCAAGGTTTCAAGCGAACTCGTCATTCCCGCGAAGGCGGGAATCCAATCCAAGAGGTCGATCGCCTATTCGTAGGAGCGAACTCCACTCGCGGTGCCCCCAATCGCGAGGCGGCAGCCGTTCTCGAAAACGCTCCCGGCGTTTTTCCCACCTCCTCCATCCATGGAGTCGCTTACAGCTTGGTGCATTCCCCTCATCCATGTGGGTCACAAGCTCGCTCCTACGGAAGGCGTCGTGCACGCTTGGCTCAGTCGGTGTTTCCCCCGACTTAACAACGCGCGAGACACTCGCTTAATGGCCGCGGGCGCTCGACGCCGTAGCCTTGCACATAGTCGATCCCCAACTCGGCCAGGCGCTCGCGGATACTGGGTGTTTCAACATACTCGGCAATGGTTTTGCGTCCCAGGACATGGGCTATCTCGTTGATCGACTTCACCATGGCCAGATCGCTGGGCGAACGTTCGATCTCCTTGACGAAGCTCCCATCGATCTTGACGTAATCCACCGGCAGTCGTTTGAGGTATTCGAAGGAGGAAAAACCCGTGCCGAAATCGTCGATGGAGAAGGTGCAGCCGACCCGTTGCAGGTGGCGCACCAGGTCGGCGGTTTTGGTCAGGTTGGCCACCGCCGCGGTTTCGGTGAGTTCGAAGCAGATTTTCTCCGGCGGCACCGCGTGCTGCTCGAACAGGGTCTCGATGAAATCGAGCAGCTTGTCGTCGTTCAGGCTGCTGCCCGAGAGGTTGATCGACACGCCACTGGAGCGAGTCCAGAAGTCCGGGTGCTGCGCGAGTTCGGTGAACACCCGTTTGAGCACCCAACGGTCGACTTTGGTCATGCGGTTATAGCGCTCGGCGGCGGTGATGAAGTCCAGCAGATTGAGTTCGTTCTGCATCACCAGCAGCACCTCGTAATGCGGCAACTGGTCATGTAGGGCCTGTGCCGGCGCGATTTGCTGCGCGCGCAGGCTGAGCTCGCCGCGCTCGACTATGTCGTCCACCCGCCCGGCGATGGCCATCAGGCCGGTGCGGGCGCCATCGATCTCCTCCTTGTAGATGTGCACGCGATTGCGCCCGGCCTCCTTGGCGCTATTGCAGGCCGTCTGCAGGTCGCAAAAGATGTTGATGACATCGTGCCGCTCGCTGGTCAGCACTATGCCCAGGCTCATGGTCACGCTGTGCGCATGCCGTTGCCATTCGAAGGCGTTGGTCTCGATGGTCGCGCGCAGGATCTCGGCGAGCTGGTGGGCCTGGGACTCGTCGGTTTTCGGCAGGGCCACCGCGAAATCCGCCCCGCCGATGCGGGCCAGCGTCGCCGTCTCCGGCATCTGGGCAGTCAGCAGGCCGGCGAGCTGCTTGAGGTAGGTATCGCCAGCCAAGGGGCCGCAGATGGAATTCAGTAGGCTGAACTGGTCGATATGCGCGTGGATCAAGGCATAGCGCTCGGTGGAGGCGAGAATCTGCGCCACCGTCGCCTCGAAACTGCGCCGGTTGAGCAGGCCCGTCAGTTCGTCATGGCTGCGGACATGGGCAATATCGCGGTACAGCTTGCCGACTATGCCTTCCAGATGGTCCTGTATCACCCCCTGCGCGTCGGGCGCCGGCGCGCCTATCCAGCCCGTCGCCAGCTGGTTCGTCAGCTCTTCTGCGGTGAAGCTGCCGGCTTCGCGGCCCTGGCGATCGGCCAGGACGTAGTGGTCGGTGGCCGGATTCGCCCAGATCAATTGCAGGTGCTGGCCCCTATCCGTCATCAGCCAGTCGCCCGCGACCAGTTGCTGCACCCGCTCGCGCCAGCGTTGCTGGGCGGGATCGAGGCTGGCCGGCGGGGCCTCGGCCGGGAGGGGCGGTAGACCGACCATTTCGACCGGCTGCTTGCCCAGCAGTTGCTGCTGCAACTGTTTCAACACGGGTATGTGTCGATACTGCCCAGGTAGATGGCTCTCCATGCGCTTGCGCAACAGCTCCAGCACCTGGTCGACCTCGTAGGCGCGTTCGACGCGTTCGGCGTCATAGCCCTCGCCGCCTAATTCAGCCTGCAGCCAGCCATTGAGTTGGCGGATCGCGGCCAGATCGTCCAGCCACTCGGTGCCCTGCTCGCCCTGCCTGATCAGCTCATGCACCAGCAGCTCACGCCAGCCCACCTCCAGCCAGTCGAGCATTACCTTGGGTGTGTGGGTGCCAAATAGCTTCGAGAGTTCGCGTCCGACCTGCGCTCGCGCTTGCTCCAACGTATCTCGCCCACGGTGATACTGCAGCACGCGATCGGCGTTGTTGCTGTAGGCGCGCTGCTGCACCGCCAGTAGTTGCTCTAGCTCCAGATCACTGCGAATGAACACGCTGCTGTCGCCGCGATAATCGTTGACGATGCCGTCGATCAACTGCTGTACGCGGTTTTCCAGCGCGTGATTGGGCTGCTCGGAGAAGTCACAGAGCCGCATCAGCTTGTCCAGGGTGGCGCGCACCGGGTGCGCGGGATCGGCAAAGGCCGCCGGATCGAGTATCGAGGCCCGGGCGACCGGCACCATGAGGCGGCGCAGCGCGGGTTTGATATCGGTGGCGATGATCGACTCTTGCTCGATATGTTGGAACAGCTCGGCCACCAAGCCGGCATCGTCGCGCTGGCGCGGCGTCAAGGGGGCCCCGGCGGCGTTCAGTTCGTGCAGGAAGCTCTTCGCCGTCCAGCCCTGTACCGGTGGGGGGAGGGTCTGCACCTTGGCCATGGCCTGTTGCAGCGACGGTATATCCACCGGCGTCGAGGTCATCACTTCAGCGTCGATATTCGACCCGACCGCACGCAGGTGCTGAATCGCCCGATAGGGCGCATCCGGTGGCGCGGTGCTGGATGTTTCGCGGCGCCTTTCGCGCGTTGGGTGCAGGCCCGGCTCGCTATGGGGTTCGCTACGGGGCTCGACCTGGAATTGACTGAACACCGCGTCCAATTGGTTCAAATAAGCCAGCAACACGCTGCCCAGAACCTTCGCGGCCGTCGCGTAGAACACCTCGCGCACGGCGGCTAATTGCTGGCGCAGATGCAGCCTCGACTGCAGCGTGCGCACCATGAATTCCAGCGACAGCGGGTTGTCGCCGTCCCTTGCCGAGGCACCGGTGGCGCTATTGAGTCTGGCGCAGTTGCGCCATTCCAGCCCCCCCAGGACCTCGCGTAACTGGCGCACCAGCCGGCGCGCCTCCAGCATTTCCTCCACTTCGGCATCGTCCACCAGATTCCATTCGGCGGCGTTGGAGGGCGCAGCCACCTGCTGGATGATGCCAATGGGCAGGCGGACGCGAATGGCCTCCGCGGTTTCGGCGATGGCGCGTTCGCGCTGGCTGGCGCACAGGCGCAAGAAGTCATCGCAAGCCTGCGCCTCACTGTTGGTGCGCGCGTGCATGCGCTGCTCCTTCAGCGCCAGGGTCGTGGCGTCGATCAGGCTATCCAAACTGGGTGCCAAATGCGTGCTCACAACCTGACACAAGGCATCCACCACCGGAATGCGCTGCTGCGTCTTCATCCCTAATCCCTATGTTCTGCACTGTCTCGGCGGCCACCATTCAACTATAGACGCCGATATTCAGCTTGCGGGTAAAGTGATCGGGCCTGAATTCAATACATCAGTGCGACGCGCAGTCAGGTAGGCGGATTAGTGAAGCGTAATCCGCCGTTCGTTGAGGTACGGTCATTCCCTGACCTATGTGGTGGATTACACCGCTTCGCGGCTAACCCACCCTTGTATTGTTCTTCCCGTTCAAGCCGCTCTTGAACAGGCGCATTTACTCATGCACTTCCTGCGCTTTCCGCGATTCCTTCGGTGCGAAGCGCGCGGCCAGCCTCATCGATAGGGTGACCAGGCGCTGGTAGAGGGCCGGCATCAAGCGTTGCATGGCATCCAGCGCCCAGGCGTCTGCGCCGATCAGGATGCGCCGATTGTTGCGCAACACGCCGCGCATGATCACTTGGGCGGCCTTGTCCGGGGTGGTGCGCAGCAGTTGATCGTTGAACTGTTGGCGCGCCTGGTCGGCGCCTTGCCCGGTGACCTTGCTCAGGCTGTCGTTCATCCGCGCGGTCTTGGCGATGTTGGTCTTGATCCCGCCTGGGTGTACGCAGCTGGCCGATACGCCGTGGCCGGCCATGTCCAGTTCCTGCCGCAGCGCTTCGGTGAAGCCGCGCACGGCGAACTTGGTGGCGTTGTAGGCGCTCATGCCCGGCTGGGAAAATAACCCGAACACGCTGGAGACATTGACGATATGACCTTCGCCTGCGGCCTTCAGGTGCGGCAGGAAAGCCTTGGTGCCGTGCACCACGCCCCAGAAGTTGATGTTCATGATCCATTCGTAGTCGGCGTAATCGTTGCCCTCCACGGTGCCGCCCTGGGCCACGCCGGCGTTGTTGAAAATCAGGTTGACCCGGCCATGATCCAGCACCACTTGGTCGGCCCAGGTGTGTACGGCTTCCCGGTCAGCCACGTTGACCTTGCTCTCCGTCACCTGCACGCCAAGCAGGCGCGCCTGGGCGGCTGTTTCTGCCAGGGCTTCACCGTTCACGTCGGCGAGTGCCAGATGGCAGCCCTGGCGCGCCAGACCGTAGGCCAGCGCGCGACCGATACCGGAGCCGGCGCCGGTGATGGCGGCTACTTTGTTCTCGAAGGATTTCATGCGGTCACCTCTTCCTGATGAGCTACGGCCGGCAAAAAGCCTTGGGCCGGGTGTGCGGGCTGTGTGCGGTTGAAGTGATAGGCCGCCGGGTCGAAGTTGCGGGTGAGCAGACGGAAGCGCCAGGTGAAGCCGGGCCAGACGGTGCAGTTGCGCCCGCTGACTGGGTGCAGATACCAGCTTTTGCAGCCGCCGGCATTCCATACGGTGTTGCCGAGTTTGCCTTGAATCTTGGCGTTGAAACTGTCTTGCACCTCACGTTTGACTTCCAGGCTCTGCAGCTGGCGTTCGCTCAACAGGTTGAGGGCACCGAGTACGTAATGGATCTGCGACTCGATCATATACACCATCGAGTTATGCCCCAGTCCGGTGTTCGGCCCCATCAAGAAGAACAGGTTGGGGAAGCCCGCCGTCATCGTGCCCTTGTAGGCCTCCGGGCCATCTGGCCAGGTGTCGAGCAGGTCGACACCGTTGCGGCCGAAGATCACCCCGCGCGGCATCGGGTCGCTAGGGGTAAAACCGGTGCCGAAGATGATCGCGTCGATCTGCCGTTCCTGGCCGTCGGCGCTGAGGATGCTGTTTGCGCGAATTTCCTGAATGCCGTCGGTGATTACCTCGACATTCGGCTGGGTCAGGGCCGGGAAGTAGTCGTTGGAGATCAGCACGCGCTTGCAGCCCATGGTGTAGTCGGGGGTGACTTTGGCGCGCAGCAGCGGATCTTTGATCTGCTTGTGGATAAACGCCTTACCGACCCATTGCGCCAGTTTCATGATGCGTGGCACCGAGGCGAAGCCAATTACGCGGCTTTCCAGCAGCGTGTAAATCAGGCCGCGCCAGACCTTCTGCGCCAAGGGGAAGCGCTTGACGCGTTCACGCTCGGTCGCGCTGATGGCACGATCCGGTTTCGGCATGATCCAGGGCGCGGTGCGTTGGTAGAGATCGAGTTGGCCAACCTGTTTCTGAATCTGCGGGACGAACTGGATCGATGAAGCGCCAGTGCCGATCACCGCAACGCGTTTGCCTTTGAGGTCATAGTCGTGATCCCACTGCTGGGAGTGGAACAGCGTGCCGGCAAAATTCTCCAGGCCGTTCAGTTGGGGGATCGAGGGGGTCGACAGCGCGCCCATGCCGGACACGACGAATTGTGCGCTGTAGTGGTTGCCGGCAGCATCATGGATGCACCAGAGCTCCAGTTCGTCGTCCCAGCGCATGCCTGCTACTTCGGTCTGCAGCAGGGTGTTGTTCTGCAGTCGGTATTTTTCCCAGCAGCCCTCCAGGTAGCTTTTGATCTCTGGCTGGCGGGCGAACATGCGAGTCCACTCGGGGTTCTGTTCGAAGGAAAAGGAATACAGGTGCGATTGCACATCGCAGCCGCAGCCAGGGTAATTGTTGACGCGCCACGTGCCGCCGACGCCGCCTGCCTTTTCAAACAGCAGGAAGTCATTTTCGCCTTGTTGCTTCAGACGGATCGCCATGCCCAGGCCGGAGAAACCGCTGCCGATGATGGCAATCTTGCAGTGGCGGGCGGAACCACTAGGTGACACGGACGCATTCATAGCCAAGCTCCTGTTATGTTTATTGCTGGCGTATACAGCTGTATACCAAAGTAGACAAATGTATACTCAGCGGCAAGCGCCATCCTCGCAAGCCAACTTTTAGGTAGGGTTAGTTATGGACGTGAATGCCGGCGATGCACAACAAATGCGGGAAAAGGTCAGCGAGGCGCCGGGTAAACGCCTGTTACTGGAGGCGGCGTTACGGCTGACCTCAATCGGCCGCAGCCTGAGTAATCTGGGCCTGCGCGAGCTGGCGCGCGAGGCTGGGCTAAATCCCAATACCTTCTATCGTCACTTCAAGGACGTTGACGACCTCGGTCTGACAGTCATCCGGGAAATTTCTACTCAGTTGCGCCAACCGCTGCGCGACTTGCGTCGTGAGGCAGCCCTGCGTGCAGTGCAAGCGGGTAATGGCGACGGGCCGAAACTGCTGGGAATCGACCTTGGCCGCGGCCGGCGCGTGTGCCATGAGACGGTGAAGCTGTTCTTCGATTTCGTCAGTGAAAACGCCGAGGCTTTCATTATCGGCGTGCGCGAATTGCACGGCGCTTCACCAGTTTTGCGTGCGGCCTTGTGCGAAGTGATGGAGCAATTTGGTGCGGATATGGCCGAGGACATCATCGAATTCGAGTTGTTGCCGGCTACCGTTAATCCGGCTGCGGTAGTGCAGGTTTCCAATCTGGTCAGCCGTAATCTGTTCCAGTTGTCGCTGGACTACATCAGTCAGCCTGAGCGCCGCGCGTCTATCTGCGCCTTGGCGGAAGAACAGATCGTCATGTTGTTCACTGGCGCGAGCGTATTGCAGAGCCTCGGTCAGCTCAAGCTGCCGGTCGAGTAGGGGTAGAGAAAGAGACATAGCGAGGTGCCGAGCATGCCCGAACTACCGCTGTTCGGTGGCTGCGCCTGCGGGGGCGTGCGCTACCGGCTGGAATTCATGCCGAGTGAAACCGGCTACTGGCATTGCCGGATCTGCCAGAGGGTCAGCGCGGCGCCTGCCGTCCCGTGGGCGATGGTGCCGGCCGCGGCGCTGCACTACGAGTGCGGCGACATCGGGATCTTCCACTCCAGCGAACGGGGCGGGCTGCGTTTCTGTCGGCAGTGCGGCACGCCGCTGGAGTACCGAGAGCGCGGGCTCGATCGGGTCGGCCTCAACAGCGTGACCCTCGACCACCCGGAGTGGGTCCCCCCGCGCAAGCACATCTGGTGTGCGTCGCGGCTGCCCTGGTTCGAGGTGGAGGACGACTTGCCACGCTTTGACGCCGAGGCCTGAAGCGTGCTCAAGCGTGGTCTGCCGGGATGTTCTCGACGCCGCTGTCCTCCTTCTGTTTGGCCAGGTTGTAGTGTTGAAACGCCTGGGCGATGGTGCTGCGCAGCTGGGCGTCGTCCCAGGGTTTGGTGAGGAATTTGTAGATCGCCCCTTGGTTGATCGCGTCGGTCACCGACTTCAGGTCGGTATAGCCGGACAGCACGATGCGGATGGTAGCGGGGTAGAGATCCTTCACCCGGCTAAGGAACTCGGTGCCGTTCATTTCCGGCATGCGCTGATCCGAGAGGATGACCTGCAC
>JBOICE010000004.1:0-6666 GCA_050739815.1 Pseudomonas sp.
TCGAGCACCAGCCGAAAATGATCGTGGCGGGCTTCTCCGCCTACTCGCAGGTCCTGGACTTCCCGCGCTTTCGCGCCATCGCCGACAAAGTCGGGGCCTACCTGTTCGTCGACATGGCCCACGTCGCGGGCCTGGTCGCTGCTGGCGTGTACCCGAACCCGGTGCCGTTCGCCGATGTGGTCACCACTACCACCCACAAAACCCTGCGCGGCCCGCGCGGCGGCCTGATCCTCGCTCGCAAGAACGAAGAGATCGAGAAGAAGCTCAACTCCGCGGTGTTCCCTGGCGCCCAGGGCGGCCCGCTGGAACATGTGATCGCGGCCAAGGCCGTATGCTTTAAGGAAGCGCTGCAGCCGGAGTTCAAGATCTACCAGCAGCAAGTGGTGAAGAATGCCCAGGCCATGGCCGGCGTATTCATCGAGAACGGCTACGACGTAGTTTCCGGCGGTACGCAGAACCACCTGTTCCTGCTCAGTCTGATCAAGCAGGACATCACCGGTAAGGACGCCGACGCCGCCCTGGGCCGTGCCTTCATCACAGTGAACAAGAACTCGGTACCGAACGATCCGCGCTCGCCGTTCGTCACCTCCGGCCTGCGTATCGGCACCCCGGCCGTGACCACCCGCGGCTTCAAAGAAGCCGAGTGCCGCGAACTGGCGGGCTGGATTTGCGAGATCCTTGCCAACCTCAACGATGAGTCGGTAATCGACCGCGTCCGTGGCCAGGTCAAGGCCGTTTGCGCCAAGTTCCCGGTCTACGGCAACTAAGCGTCAGCGCACTAAAAAAGCCCGGCATCCGCCGGGTTTTTTTAGTGCGGGCGGTGAGCGCGCTCAGCCGCCTGATGGAGAGTCGCTACGCTCGGTTATCCATCACCTCTTAGCGCCGCTCGGGCCCTCGCTGGATAAACGCAACGCGTCATTTCCAGTCGACGTCGCTACGCCGCCACCTCAGCGAAGCCCTGGCGGATCTGCTCTTGCGGCAGTGCATCGCCGATAAACACGATCACGCTTTCGCGGGTTTCATTCTCGCGCCACTCCGTATCCCAGTCGAAGCCATACAGCTTGAGCACCCCTTGAAACACCATGCGCCGCGACTCGCCGGCGATGTTCAGCACGCCCTTGTAGCGCAGCAGCGAGTTACCGTGATTCTCCAGCAGCACATTCATGAACTCACTGAGCTTGTCGATATCCAGCGGCTGCTCGCTGCGCAGCACCAGGCTGGCGATCCGGTCAGGCGTAGCGCCACGAACCGGCAGCAGTGGCCGCGCGGCCACGCCGGGACCTAGCTCGGCATTCAGGTTGAAGCCGCGTACATCGAGCAGTTCCGCCAGATCGATCCGCCCATGCTCGACCACCCGGATCGGCGCACGCCGGTTGATCCGGGTCAGACGCTGGCTGAGCGCCTCGAACGTCGCCTCATCGACCAGATCGCGCTTGCTCACCAGCAAGCGATCGGCAAAACCAACCTGCGCCTGGGCGATGGTCTGCGCCAGATGTTGCTCGGCGTGCGCCGCATCGACCAGGGTAATGATGCCGTCGAGGATGTAGCGCTCACGCAGCTCCTCATCGACGAAGAAGGTCTGCGCCACCGGCGCCGGATCAGCCAGACCGGTGCACTCGATGACCAGGCGATCGAAGGCAATCTCGCCACTGTCCAGGCGCTCCAAGAGCAGGTAAAGAGCCCGCTCCAGGTCGCCATGGATGGTGCAGCACACGCAACCATTGGCCAGCGTCATGACCTGCACCGGGCCATCACCGAGGAGCTGCGTATCGATGCCGGTCTCGGCGAACTCGTTCTCGATCACGGCGATCTTCAAACCATGTTCCGCCTTGAGCAGATAGCGCAACAAGGTGGTCTTGCCGGCACCCAGAAAGCCGCTGAGCACTGTTACCGGGATAGGCGCATTCGACATCACAACGAGTCCTTAGAAAAAGTCTGAAAAAGTAGCCATTCGCTCGGTGTTCAACGCCCTTCAGAGGGGCCCCGCAAGGCTGAACCCAGCGAATGACTCAAGTGCCACTCAACCCTGCACAGGCCGGCACAGGGAAGAGGGTTTATCCAAGGCAGCGTTGATACCTCTAAATGAAACGCGCCACGACTAAGCGTGGCGCGAGGGTCGAACGACTGCGGTTAACAGCAGCGTATCGGCCGACCTTTGCCGCCACCGTAACGCGCTTCCTGGCGTTCGCGGAAGAACTCCTCGTAGGTCATCACCGGCTTGTCGGGATGTTTGTTGTGCATGTGCTCGACGTAATTGTCGTAGTCCGGCATACCCACCATCAGGCGCGCAGCCTGACCGAGGTACTTACCGAGACGATTCAGATCATTGAACATGCACAATCTCCTTGAGCCAGCAGGCTGAATTCACGCATCCGGTACCGGCTGGAAAGCGGTTTCCTTATCCGTACGCCCTTTGTTGCTCCAGGCGGCAGTACCGACCTTGAGCGCATAGAACAGGATGCTGAAAACCACCAGCAGGAACAAGGTCGTCAGCCCCGCATTGGTGTAGGCGTTGATGATCACATGCTGCATCTGCCCGATATCCTTGGCCGGCGCCAACACTTGGCCGGCGGCCAGCGCATCGCTGTATTTCTTCGCCAGTGCCAGGAAGCCGACTGCCGGATTGGCATCGAACAACTTGATCAGGCCCGCGGTGGTGGTGCAGATCAACAGCCAAACAGCCGGCAGCAGGGTGACCCAGATGTAGCGCTGGCGCTTCATCTTGATCAGCACAACGGTGGCGAGCATCAGCGCGATACCGGCGAGCATCTGATTGGATATGCCGAACAGCGGCCACAGCGTATTGATCCCACCCAGCGGATCGACCACGCCTTGGTACAGCAGGTAGCCCCACATCGCCACGCAACCGGCCGTGGCGATCAGGTTGGCCGCCCAGGATTCGGTGCGCCGCAATGCCGGCACGAAGTTGCCCAGCAGGTCTTGCAGCATAAAACGCCCGGCACGGGTGCCGGCATCCACTGCGGTGAGGATGAACAGCGCCTCGAACAGGATCGCGAAGTGGTACCAGAAGGCCATGGTGTTCTCACCTGGCAGCACCTGATGGAGGATCTGCGCGATGCCTACAGCCAGGGTCGGCGCACCGCCGGCGCGGGACAGGATGGTGGTTTCACCGATGTCTTTGGCAGTCGCCGCGAGGGTTTCGGGGGTGATGGCAAAGCCCCAATTGCTGACTGCGGCCGCCACACTCACCACATCGCTGCCGACTACGGCAGCCGGGCTGTTCATTGCGAAGTAGACGCCCGGCTCGATCACCGAAGCGGCAACCATCGCCATGATCGCCACGAAGGACTCCATCAGCATGCCGCCATAGCCGATGTAACGGGCGTTGGTTTCATTGTCGAGCATCTTCGGCGTGGTGCCGGAGGCGATCAGCGAGTGGAACCCCGACACCGCACCACAGGCGATGGTGATGAACAGGAAGGGGAACAGGCCGCCTTTCCACACCGGACCAGTGCCGTCGGTGAACTGGGTCAGAGCCGGCATTTTCAGCTCGGGCATGACCACCAGGATGCCGATAGCCAGCGCGACGATGGTGCCGATTTTCAGGAAGGTCGACAGGTAGTCGCGGGGCGCCAGCACCAGCCAGACCGGCAAGACCGCGGCCACGAAACCATAGCCGACCAGCATCCAGGTGATCTGCACACCGGTGAAGGTGAAGACTTTGGCCCACTCGGGGTCTGCCGCAATCTGCCCGCCCAACCAGATGGAACCGAGCAGCAGAGCAACGCCAACCACGGAAATCTCACCGATGCGACCCGGGCGGATGTAGCGCATGTACACACCCATGAACATCGCAATCGGGATAGTCGCCATCACGGTGAACATGCCCCACGGGCTGTCCGCCAAGGCCTTGACCACGATCAGTGCCAGCACCGCGAGGATGATGATCATGATCAGGAAGCAACCAAACAGGGCAATGGTGCCCGGCACCTGGCCCATTTCCTCGCGCACCATATCGCCAAGGGAGCGGCCGTTACGGCGGGTGGAAATGAACAGGACCATGAAGTCCTGCACCGCCCCGGCGAGCACGACACCCGCAATCAGCCACAAGGTGCCCGGCAGATAGCCCATCTGCGCCGCCAGCACCGGACCGACCAATGGACCCGCGCCGGCAATTGCGGCGAAGTGGTGACCGAAGAGCACATGCTTGTTGGTCGGCACATAGTCCAGACCATCGTTATTCAATACCGCCGGAGTCGCCCGACGCGGATCCAGCTGCATCACTTGGGTCGCGATAAACAAGCTGTAGTAACGGTAAGCAACCAGATAGATGGCCACTGCGGCAACCACTATCCACAGGGCATTGATGGCTTCGCCGCGGCGCAAGGCCACGACCCCCAAGGCACAGGCGCCGACTATCGCCAGCACCAGCCAAGGCAGGTGGCGTAGCACGCTATTGTTATTATTCATCGAGAACTCCGAACGGATGGACGTACAAACGGCTTCAGCAGTTTAGCCGCTCCTGAGCGATTAACTATCAGACCTTGGTATAGAGCCCTCAAACGCACTTAACTGGTGAGCATAAAAAAGCCGGGCCAAAGCCCGGCTCGATGGGAGCGGATTTCGTTTAAGCGGGTTGCTTGGCATAACGCGCCAGTTGCGCGTCACGGCTCATCACCTCGAGGGTCGCAGCCAGCACTTGCTCACTGGTCACGTCCGCCTTGGAGAAGATGGTGCCGAAATTCTGGTGAGTGACTTGGGCAAAATGCGCACGGTCAGCTTTATCAACCCCCAACAGCGTAGCGTAAGCGTCCAATGCCTCACCTTGCCCCTGCGCCATGTCTTCGGCGATGGAATCGAGCATGCCATTCATGGCCAGCAACGAACGACCGCCATAACCCAGTTTGACGCTGGCGTCACAGCCGTTAGTACCCGAGGTCAGACCAAAAGTGGCATTCCCTGAAGTGGCGTTGGTAGTAGTAGCCAACAAGTGCGGAGCCAGACCACGCTGGCCTTCAAACACCATATTGCCCCAACCGCAGCCCTTGCCACCGGCTTCATCGGCCTGCGCCAGCAAACTGGCGGCGCTCAGGACCCCAAGAATCAAACCCTTGCTTAGCAGTCGCTTATCCATATCTGCGCTCCGCAGTGAAATAATTGAAAAAACGCTTTAGCAGCTTTGGCGACACCTGCTCACCTGTCAAACCGATGGCGGCATGAGCGCTACACTGCGCACAGTTTCCTGCGGGGAGGCAGCATGCCCACTCGCACCACCAAGGTCGTCCTGGCACCACCGCTGATCTATCTGATTTTTATCGCGATTGCCGCCGCGCTGAGCTTTGCGTGGCCCGTGTCGCTGACGGATAACCACTGGACGCGCTATGCCGGCTGGGGTCTGATCGACGCGGGACTGCTCTTGGTGCTCTGGGCAGCCCTGGCAATGGCTCGCCACAAAACCACCAGCAACCCGTACAAAAAGCCACAGCGCCCCCTTACGTCTCTCACGCAACCCCATCTAACCTTGGGTTCACCCTGGTTTACTGCGGCATTGCGCTGCTCGACAGCCTACGGCCCTGGGTGCTGTTGCCGGCATGGATCCTGTGCATGAATCGCGGCGTGAGTGCCTACGAGGAAGAGCAGCTCGCTCAGCTGTTCGGCGACGACTATCACGCCTATCGAGCGCGCGTACGGCGCTGGCTATAAGGCATGCGCAGGCTCGTACAGTGCGCGCTGGCCGCACTCGCACTGTTGACCCTGGCCGCCTGTGAACCGTCGCCAACCCCGGCTCCGCTCGACCAGCAACTTTATATCTGGCAAAGACACTGGCGCCCGGCCCACGAGCACGCGCTGGCCCAGAGCCATGCTGCCTTCTCAACCCTGCGCGTATTGGCCTTGCAGGCGCATCCACGGGCGGGCTGGAGCCAAGCACGAATCGCCCCTCAGCAGTTGCGAAACGACGGGCGCCCGGTGATCACCGTACTGCGCCTGGACGGCCAACTGCCGCAACTCGACTCGCAGGACATTCGCCAACAGGCGCCCCAACTATTGAGCGATTGGCTGGCCGCAGGTATCCAGCTGCAAGACCTGGAAATCGATCACGACTGTGCCAGTGCGCGCCTGCCGGCCTACGCCCAACTGCTGCACGAACTGCGTGCCGAATTACCGGCCGGCCTGACACTCAGCATCACCGCCCTGCCCGCTTGGCTGGAAAGCCCGGCACTGGAAACGCTGCTCGCCGCAGCCGACAGCTCAGTACTGCAAGCCCGTGCCATGAGTAATCCCGAGCGTGGTCTATTCGACCCACAGCAAGCTCGGCGCTGGGCCACCCGCCACGCCGCGCGCAGCAGCCATAGAAGCCCTGTTCAAGATCGTCGCGCGCAGATCAGGATGGCGAAGAAAGCGGAGTTCATGAGCTGTAAGTGAGCCTGCCAAGGCTATTTTTATGACGGTACCCCAATGACGCGTTGCTTCGAGTCGAAGCCTTTGTAGGTAGCAAAGGCTCGTAGCCCCGCGAAGCCCAACCGAGGGGGCGCTTGCGACTCCTTGCTGGGACAGAGCAATTTTTAGCGCCGCATCAGCGAACACAGGCCATTAGAAAACGGCTTCTTAGCTATAGTGGACAAAACTGCCAAGGAGTCATTGCATGAGTGAGTCAGCCAACGAGCGTCGGCGTTTTCAGCGCATCGCTTTCGACGCCAGCACCGA
>JBOICE010000005.1:0-6366 GCA_050739815.1 Pseudomonas sp.
GTCCAGCAGATAGGGTTTTATCAGCGGCTCGGTGACGACGCTGAAGTCGGTAATCTCGATCGCGCCACGGCCTTGCCCCAGCAGGTGGAAGGAAAACGCCTTACGGGTGTCGAGGTTGTCGAAGCCAAAGCTCACTTTCAGTGTTTTTCCGGGTTTGAGCAGCGGTAATTCTGGAATCAACCCGGCCACATCCCGATCGAACTCTTTGGTCTTGAGCATGAGTTTTGCGCCGTGCTTGTCCATCCGCACCGCGCGAATTTTCAGGCTGACTTTGGTGTGGGTGCCCTTTGGCAGTTCCAGGTATTGCGCGCCGATCAGATTGTCGGCCCAGTCATTGCCCATGGTTTCTCGCAGTTTGATCCGCTCGCGGTTGGCGAACTGGTATTGCTGGCCGATCTGCCCACTAGACAGAGATTGATCTAGCAGTGCTGCGCGCTGTGCCACCAACCGAGCCTGTTTGCCACTGAAGCGTCCGAGATATCGCGCCTTATCGGCAATAAAGCCTTCACTGGCGTATCGCCGGCAGATTTGCTGGAAGTTGCACTCGGTAAGGGTACCCTTGCCATCATGCTGGCGCAGCAAGCCATTGGTGTAGGACATGATTTCGCGCCCGCTTGGGTAGTCGCGAAACAGTGAGCGGCCGGAAAGGTTCGAGGGCACCGGCAAGTCGAAGTAATCGAGCACCGAGGCGGTCAGGTCGACATGCCCATAAACCCCGCGTTTAAGTTTCGGCAGGTTGGCCTGTTCCGGCGTTAACACCAGATTGAAGCCCCAGGCCGAGGCCAGGCGCACTTCATCAATCCCGTGCGACTCATCCGATGTGACGATCACCAGGGTGTCTTTCAATACTCCCTGCTTTTCCAGCCCGGTTAAAAAGCTCCCAACCGCATCGTCCATATAGCCAATGGCTGCTTGTTTGGCGCTGGGGTAGCGTTCCAGATATTCCTGTGGGGCGGAATAAGGCTGATGCGTGCCGACGGTCAGCAGGGTCAGCATCCAGGGTTTTTTCTGCTGGCGCAGTTGTTTCACGTAGTCCAGGGCGCCTTCAAAGAAGGACTTGTCATCCATGCCCCAGGGGAATTCCAGGTAGGGTTTGTTCTTGAACCAGTTGCGGCCGAGGGTTTTGTCGAAACCCATGTGCGGCATGATTTTGTCTTTGGCCATAAAGCGCAGGCCGGCACCCTGCAGGAAGTGCGTGCGAAAGCCCTGCTCATGCAGTTGTGCCGGCAGGCACTGCTGATTGCGCACGTGGTTGTTCAGCAGCTCGACGCCTTTCGGGGTGCCGCTGACGAGCTTCTCGTAATCACCGCAGAGCATGGCGTAGAGGCCGCGAATGGTCTGGTGGCTGTGCAGTACGTAATCCGGAGTGCTCATCGCATGCTCGGCCCACTGGCTGAGCTTGGGCATGAGCGACTCGTGGTAACTGCTGTTGATAGCCGCGCGGTTGGTGGCGATGTACGCGCCGGGAATGCCTTCCAAGGTGATGATCAGTACATTTCGCGCTTTGCCTTTGCCGGCGAATAACTTGCTGCCGTTCAAGTCCAGTTGGGTCAGGCCGGCGATGTCAGGTTGGGCATCGGGAACGTCGCCATCCAGCCAATCCTCAAGGCGTAGCTGGCCAGCATTGAAGGCTTCCGCTAGCAACTTATGCGGCAGATTGAACTGCTTCCATTGATCGGCTTCGCTGGGATTAGTGTATTGGCTCGCCGCGTGGGCCGCGAGGAATACTACCGGCAAGGCATACCAATAGTGTGGGACCGCCAATGCATTAGCTGGTGGCCTGCGGCGGCTAAACAGCAAATTAGCCAGTATGCCCCCGGCCAGCGCTAGCCCAAGAAGTGGGTAGGTGAGGCCACCACCTTGGGTGGAGTGGCTGACAAATTGCGGGTCAGTCAGGTATTTCAGGTCGCTGAGTTCGGGCATGCGCCCGACCGCGCCGACCAGTTCGGCCGTACTAAGGGTGAACACACTCCAGATCAGCATCACCGGTATTGCTAGCAGCAGTGAGCGGTTATGCAGCAGCAGCATCAGCAAGCAGCCGATACCCAGGTCAGAAAAATAGCCATACCCATTCGACCAACCCAGCCAATAACGGCTGGCCATGGGAACGAGCAGGAACAAGAAGCCACGCGTCAACAAAGAACAGGCGGGGTGCTGCAGCCAGCGGCTGAAAGGGCGCACAGGAACTCCTGAGATAAGGCAGCGAGAATCCGTAGAAATATCGTCCAGCCGAGCTGGGTATTTTTGTTAGACATGATTCTGAAACAACAGTTTGCTAGTCACCAGTAAATATAGGGCGGGCGACAGAGATAAATGTGTGAGGAAGGGTGGTTATGTGACGGTTAGGCGAGGGGAGTTGTTGCGAGTTGCCAGCAGAGCATGTTGCCCCAGCCGCAACCTTGCTCGGCAAGGCCGCGTTGCCTACTCGGCAGCGCGGCACCTGGGTTGAACGAGTAGCGATATTGCGAGTGAAAGCTCCATGGCTTTCGATCCTGCTTAGCAGGGTTCTCGTCGCGCAAAGCGGGTGATTATTGGTTGAAGGGACCGCCGCCAGCTTTCTTGGCTTTTTTCATCGCACGCTTTTCGTCGAGTGTTTTAGCGGGTTTTTTTTTCGCCGCTTTTTTTGAATCCAGACCTTTGCTCATGGCTTTTCTCCCTTCATCAACGTGGTTGATGTGCTGTGCATTGCACTTAAAAGGATAGTCTTTGGTCATTGCTGCTGCAAAATCGCGTTCGCGTTAAGGCTGAGAAAGATCAAAACTGAATTAATAGTAGCTGGGTAATTGCTGGATTGAATTAATTTCAGCCGTGCTGGCTATAAATAATTGAATGCGGGTTATGCGGGGAGTGTAGGGGAATGCCCTAGCGCCTTGTCTGCAGGAGATCAAAGCGCATAGAGAGGGAGTGCGTGCGTTTCGCAGGAGTTACTATTTCTTGCCAAGAGTAATTTGCTTCGAAGTGCCAAATACTTGGCCACTAACACCCTTAGGAATTTCCTGGATTTCACCGCCGGACTTCAGAAAAGCAGCAACCTGCTCGTCAATCGAACTGTGGGTTTCAACAGCGGGTGGTGCTTTCTTCTTCATAGCGGATGCTTTAACGCGCATGGCGGCCATTGACCTATTTAAAAATTAGTTTGACCGGCAATTGTACCCAAAAAGCTGGGTAATTGCTTGCTAAATAAATGGCATAAAAGCCGGGCGCAGCTGCGTTATTTAAGCGGGACACGGTCTTGCACAATTAGCCTTGACGCGAGGTAACCGCTTGTTTTGCATCAAGTCATTGCTGGGAAAACGCGTGCATTCAAGAAAAATACGAGGCGTCGCACAGACGCTCTCGGCTTGGGTGTCGGTTCAGCGTCAGTCGCGCCGACGGGCGGTGCTCGCCGGTGAGGCTGGCTCAGGGGTCAAGTACAGGTCGCATTAAAGGCCACTCAGGATTGCTGTGGGTGCGGTCAGCGCTGCTTCAGCTGCACGTATAGGGCTTCCACTTTCTCCCGGGCCCACGGAGTTTTGCGCAGAAACTTCAGGCTGGATTTCACGCTCGGGTCACTCTGAAAGCAACGAATGTCGATCAGTTGGCCCAGTTGCTCCCAGCCGTAGTGCTCGACCAGCGCGTTGACGATGCCTTCCAGGGTGATGCCGTGAAGCGGGTTTTTGCTCTGCTCAGTGTTCATGCGTTGCCTGTGTTCAGGGTGATCTGGGCTGCCAGCGGTGGACAGGGCGATTATCGGTGATCGCGGCTATCTCGTCATGCGCTGCTGTACCGCCAGTGGGATGAAACTCGGGTAGAATGCCAGCCACGCAATGAGGGTAGTGAGAATGGCATTAATCGGGCGTTTTAACAGTTTGCAGGTGGTTAAGCACACCAGCTTTGGGCTTTATTTGGACGGCGGGGCGGATGGCGAAATATTGCTACCCAATCGTTATGTACCCAAAGATACGCCAAGCGATGTTGACGACTGGTTAAATGTATTTATTTATCTGGACAGCGATGACAAGTTAATCGCCACCACCGAAAAGCCAAAAGTTCAGGTTGGCGAGTTTGCCAGCTTGAAAGTTGTTGAAGTTAACAGTATCGGTATTTTTCTGGATTGGGGTTTGCCGAAAGATCTGTTGCTGCCTTATTCGGAAGAAAAACGCCAAATGCAGGCGGGTGAATATTGCGTTGTTTATGTGTATCTGGACAAACACACTCGCCGGATTACTGCTACCGCACGCCTTGATCGGCATTTAGATAATGCCCCGGCTAATTACAAAGCCGGGCAGGCGGTCGATCTATTGGTGGCTGAGTCAACGGATATGGGCTTTAAGGCCATTATCAACAACCAACACTGGGGCCTGATCCATAAGAACGAAGTCTTCAAGTTCTTACGCGCAGGCAAGCAGGAAAAGGGCTTCATCAAAGAAGTCCGTCCGGACGGCAAAATCAGCCTGAGCCTGCAGCCTGTGGGCAAGGAGGCCGCCGACGTCCTGCACGAGAAAATCCTGGCAAAACTGCGTGAGAATGATGGCGTGCTGCCGGTCAGCGACAAAAGCCCGCCGGACCTGATCTCCAGCCTGTTTGGCGTCAGTAAAGGCAATTTCAAGAAGGCGATTGGCGCGTTGTACAAACAAGGCCAGATCGTGATTCATGCGGATCGAATCGAGCTGAGCTGACTCAGGCCGATGGCGCATGCCAGCTCTGCCGAGTAGGAAAAATGTTTTGCGCTATTGTTGAGTAATCCGCGTGACTCGCTTTTAAAGCCGTTGTAGCTCAGTTGGTAGAGCAACTGATTCGTAATCAGTAGGTCGGGGGTTCGATTCCTCTCAACGGCACCATCTATATCAAGGGCTTCAGCCTAGGGAACAGCCCTTGATATTCGCTACACGTACAATTCGACGTACAAAACTATTCACATGCTGGGTGTACCATTTCCCCAGCCTACCGTTCTTTCCTTCGAAGGAAACGATCTAAAAAGCCCGGCCAGCGCGTCGGGCTTTTTGCTATTCTTATGTTGTAGGTGAGAACGCAGACTGATGCGCAATCGGATAGCAAGGAGACGTGGGGCACGTTCCCAAGGGTGCACGGTTAGAAAGGTTTCCCCGATGAAACCCAGCCCTTATGCCGTGTGAAGCAGAAGAGTTCACAACTGTTCTGCCAGATGCCTGATAAACCTTGTAAGCCGGAGACCAGCGCCGGCCACCTACTCACATTTCAAAGCCCGCCCTGTGCGGGCTTTTTTCGTTTCCGCTCCTCGCTGGGGATGGAAACGAGTTCGGCAGAGCGCCGGTGGTGGTGTCAGCGGTACCTGGCTGGGGGATGAGGCTGGATCTGATGAGCTAGTCATATACGACCCGGGATGACCTCAATGTGTATGCCTGAACTTTGAATGGTCTTGTAGGCTGCTAATTGTGTAGCTGTTCGATTCCTCTCAAGACTGCTTTGGCGCGTGTGGTACAGGGGGTCGTTTTACTATCCGGCAGGGGCAGGGTTTTCGACTTCAGCCGGGGTGACCAATTGCGTAACTACGCTCAACGCTTTCTCGAAAGAGGGGTAGCCGCTTTTCGCCACATCAAGTTCGGCATAGGCCGCTCGATAGTGTTCGGCTTTCAGTGGGTCGCTTGTGCTAATTAGATAAGGCTCTGCATAAACTTTGTAGAGCAGGGCGATCGCATAGGGATGGTCTTGGTCGGCGGCGCGCTCGAGTAAATCCAGAACCTCAGAAGTTTGTGGGCCCTCACGGATCAATAGCACCGCCTGGTAGAACTCGACCTCGCCTTTGTCGTCCTGCGCTGCTGCGCGCTTGAGCAGGGCGCTGGCCAGTTCGTAATCTTCAATCTGCCCACTGGCGATGAGGATTTTGGCCTGCAGCATGTCGTTTTCGTAGAGCAATTAATCATCGCGGCAGCGGCTGCCACTCAAGGGCTGGTCACAGGCCAGCAAGGTACAACCGCTGAGCGTGAGCAAAAAACCGAACGCCATCCAGTTTTTCATGGTTGCTCGATCCTGATTAGCTTGGCCTCGCCAATTCCGTGCAGTTGGCTGTGCTGCACGGTCACGATTTTAGTCGTAGGCACTGCCAATGGGCCTGAGCTTGAGCGCTTAGGTATGACTTTAGCGTGGCGTACTCATCTCCGCCGGGTCACCCCCGTTACTGCTGCACGAATTCCGCGAAGCGCACGCCAGCGCCAGTTGGGCGGACGTCTTGGAACAGCGAGTCTTTGTCGGCGGAAAGCTCCAGGCTGAGGGTGGCTTTGCGTTCGCCTTTATTGCGTGTGACCAGGCCCTCTTCATGGGTGCGGAAATACAGCGTTGGTACGCGCAGATGGTGCAACTCGTCAGTGAGGTGGTTGTGCAGCAATAAGTGCACGAACTCGTATTGCC
>JBOICE010000006.1:0-5059 GCA_050739815.1 Pseudomonas sp.
CGCATGCTCCAACTGCGCGCGTTGGTATTTCAGGTCGATAGCCTGCGCCTGGGTACTTTTCAGTTGGGTGCGGGCCTGGGCGACGTCGGCCTTGGTGACGATGCCTGCGCGGTATTGGTTCTCGGTGAGTTTGAGCGAGCGGGCATAAGCCTCGGACGTGGAGTGGAGCAAGCGCTTTTGCGAATCGACCACGCGCAATTTCAGGTAGCTCTGCGCCAATTCCGACTGCTGGCTGAGCTTGGTCGCCGCCAGGGTCGCCTTGCTCGCCTGCGCACTGGCACTGTCGGACTCCAGTTGCCGGCGCAGCTTGCCCCAGAGGTCGAGCTCCCAGCTCACGCCGAGGCTGGCTTGGTAGCTGGTGGAAATCCCGCCGGTGCTGGCGCTGTTGACGGTCGAGCCATCGGCCAGGCGCACGGTGCTGCCGCCAGTAGCCTGGCCCGAGCGGGTCTTGCCGAAGTTCGCCGACAGGTTAGGGAAAAACGACGCCCGCGCCCCACGCGCCAAGGCTTGCGCCTGACGGTATTGCGCCTCGGCCTGGGCCAGCGTCTGGTTGGATTGCGCCAACCGCTGTTGCAGACCGTCCAATATGGGGTCGCCATACAGCGCCCACCAGGCGCCACGCTGCAGCGCATCGCTGGGCTCGGCAATACGCCAGCCTTCGGCTTGTTTGAAGCTTGCCGGCACTTCGACTCTCGGCTGCTGGTAGTCCGGGCCAACGGCACAGCCTGCCAGCGCGACGGCGACCGTCAACACTAAGGCCGGCGCCTGCGCGAGACGACGGGAATACGGGCTCATAACGGGTTCTCCAGCGCGGCATCGGTGCGCACGCCACGAAGGCGGTTGACCCAGTGGCGCAGACGATCGAGGTACAGGTAGACCACGGGTGTGGTGTAAAGCGTGAGCAACTGGCTGGCGATCAACCCGCCGACTATGGTGATCCCCAAGGGGCGGCGCAACCCGGCATCGCCACCGACCCCGAAAATCAGCGGCAACGCGCCCAGCAGCGCCGCCAAGGTCGTCATCATGATCGGCCGAAAGCGCTTCACGCAGGCTTCGAGAATCGCCTCGCGGGGGCTAAGACCCAGGCGGCGCTCGGCCTCCAGGGCGAAGTCGATCATCAGGATGGCGTTCTTCTTGACGATGCCGATCAGCAGAATGATGCCGATCAGCGCGATCAAGGTCAGCTCGCTGCGGTAGATGATCAAGGCCAGCAGCGCGCCGACCCCGGCCGACGGCAGCGTGGAAAGGATGGTCAGCGGGTGCACGTAGCTCTCGTAGAGTATGCCGAGCACTATGTACACCGAGACCAATGCCAGCACTATCAGCCAGGGCATGTTGTTTTGCGTCTGCTGTACCGCGCCGGCGTTGCCTTCGAAGCTGGCCTGGATATCCAGCGGCAGCTGCAAGGGCGCCAGCGCCGCCATGATCGCCTCCCGCGTCGGGCCGATCAGCGCCTTCGGCGCCAGGTTGAATGACAAGGTAATGGCGGCGAACTGCCCCTGGTGGTTGACCGACAGCGGCGCGGTGCTCGGCTCGAAGTGGCTGAACTCGGCCAGCGGCACGCGCTGCCCGGCACTGCCGATTACGTACACCTGGCGAAGGATTTCCGGGCCCTGCTGGTACTGCGCGCCGACTTCCATCACCACGTGGTATTGGTTCAGCGGGTTGTAGAGGTTGGCGATCTGGCGCTGGCCGAAGGAATTGTTCAGCACCTCATCCACCAGCGCCATGTCCACGCCGAGGCTGGCCGCGCGGTCGCGGTCGATCACCAGCAGGCTTTGCACGCCCTTGTCCTGGGAGTCGCTGTTCAAGTCCACCACCTGCGGCACCGCGCGCATCGCCGCCTCGACTTTCGGCGCCCATTCACGCAGCAGTTTCAGGTCATCGCTGCGCAGGGTGAACTGGTTGCTGGCCTTGCTATCGCGCCCCCCCAGACGCACGTCCTGTCCGGAGTTGAGGTACAGGGCCGCGCCCGGTATTTTCGCCAGATTTACACGCAGGCGCGCCAATACGGTATTGACCGGGTCACGTTCACCTATGGGTTTCAAGGTGACGAAAAACGAGCCGGTATTGCTCGATTGCCAGCGCCCGCCGCCGACAAAGCCTACGACGTTCTGTACCGCTGGATCTTCGCCGATAATGCGGCGAAAAGCGTCCATTTTCTGCTGTAATGCCTGGAATGAAATGCTCTGGTCGGCCACCGCGAAACCCCGCAGCCGGCCGGAGTCCTGCTCCGGCAGGAAGCCTTTGGGCACCACCGCGAACAAGTAGATATTCAGCGCGATACAACCGGCCAGGATGACCAGCATCAGCCGTGAATGGCTGAGCGCCCACTCCAGACTGTGCTGATAACGCCGCAGGACGCTCTGGAACAAGCGGCTTTGCTTACGTGGCTGAGCCGGCTGCGCAGGCTTGTTGTGCGACTTCAGTAGGCGCGCGCAGAGCATCGGCGTCAGCGTCAAGGACACCACCAGCGACACCAGGATCGCCGCCGACAGCGTCACCGAGAACTCGCGGAACAAGCGGCCCATGATCCCGCCCATCAGCAGGATCGGAATAAACACCGCCACCAGCGACAGGGTCATCGACAGCACCGTGAAGCCGACTTCACGGGCGCCGTGGATCGAGGCCTCCAGCGGCGACTCGCCCTCCTCGATGCGCCTGGCGATGTTCTCTACGACCACGATGGCATCGTCGACCACGAACCCGGTGGCAACTATCAGCGCCATCAGCGACAGGTTGTTCAGCGAGAAGTCGCAGAGGTACATCACCGCGAAAGTGCCGACCAGCGACACCGGCACCGCCAGCGCCGGAATCAGCGTGGCGCGCGGGCTGCGCAGAAACAGGTAGACCACCAGGATCACCAGCACCACGGAGATCAGCAAGGTGATTTCCGCCTCATCCAGCGAGGCGCGGATGCTCGGGCTGCGGTCGTCCATGACCTTGAGCGAGACCTGCGGGCCGAGCAGTTCCTGCAACTCCGGCAGCAGCGCATGGATGGCGTCGGTGGCCTCGATGATGTTGGCCCCCGGCTGGCGGGTGACGATCAGCAGCACCGCCGGGTTGTTCCCGGAAAACCCGGCGTTGCGCACGTCCTCCACCGCGTTGCTGACCTGGGCAATATCCCCCAGGCGCACGGCGGCACCGGTTGCGGCGTTGTAGTGGACGATCAGCGGCAGGTAGTCGCTGGCTTTGCGCAGCTGGTCGTTGGCGTCCACCTGCCACTGCCGTTCATCGCTCTCGACCGCGCCCTTGGGGCCGTTTGAGTTGGTATTGGCGATGGCCGTGCGGACGCTGTCGAGGGAGATGCCGAACTGGTTCAGGGCATCCGGGTTGAGGTCCACGCGCACGGCCGGCAGGGAGCTGCCGCCGATGCTGACCTGGCCGATACCTTTCACCTGCGACAGGCGTGGCGACACCAGGGTCGAGGCCATGTCGTACATTTCACCGCGGCTGTAGCTCTCCGACGTCAGCGTCAGCACCATCACCGGCATATCCGAGGGGTTAGCCTTGCGATAGGTCGGATTGCTCGGCATGCCGCTGGGCAGCAGGCTACTGGCCGCGTTGATCGCCGCCTGAACTTCGCGCGCGGCGCCCTCGATGTTCTTTTCCAGTTCGAACTGAATGATGAGCGTGGTCGAGCCCAGCGAGCTGGTCGAGGTCATCTCGCTGATGCCGGAGATTCGCCCCAGCGCGCGCTCCAGCGGCGTCGCCACCGAAGAGGCCATGGTCTCCGGGCTGGCCCCAGGCATCGCCGCGCTGACCATGATGGTCGGAAAATCCACCTGCGGCAGCGGCGCCACCGGCAGCAGGCCGAACGACAGCCAACCGGCCAGCAGCAAGGCCAGGGTCAGCAGCGTGGTTGCGACCGGGCGGCGGATAAACGCCGTCGAGAGGTTCATGGCTGTCTCAGCACGTTCATGATTGCACCGACAGATCCATGCCGTGACGCTTGCGCCAGGCATTCCAACGCCGCGCCAGGCGGTCGAAGGCCAGGTAGATCACCGGTGTGGTGAATAGCGTCAGCACCTGGCTGAGCAGCAGCCCGCCGACCATGGCGATCCCCAGCGGCCGGCGTAGCTCGGCGCCGGCACCGGCGGCGAACATCAAGGGCAGTGCGGCGAGCAGCGCCGCCAGGGTGGTCATCAGGATCGGCCGGAAACGCAGCAAACACGCCTGATAGATCGCATCCGCCGGGCCCATGCCCTGGTTGCGCTCGGCATCGAGGGCGAAGTCGATCATCATGATCGCGTTCTTCTTGACGATGCCGATCAGCAGGATGATGCCGATGATCGCCACTATGCCGATCTCCTCTCCCGCCAGCATCAACGCCAGCAGCGCCCCGACCCCGGCCGAAGGCAGCGTGGAGAGGATGGTCACCGGGTGGATGAAGCTCTCGTAGAGAATCCCCAGCACTATGTACATGGTCGCCACCGCCGCCAGAATCAGCAGCAAGGTGCTCGACAGCGACGCCTCGAACGCCAGCGCCGCGCCGCGGAAACTGGTCTGCAGGCCGGCGGGCAAGCCCATCTGCTGCTCGACCGTGCGGATCGCCTGAACGGCCTCACTCAGGGCCACCTCTGGCGCGAGGTTGAAGGAGATAGTCGCCGCCGGGAACTGGGCGATGTGGTTGATCGCCAGCAAGGTGTGGCGCTCCTCGATGCTCGCCAATGCCGAGAGCCGCACCTGCTGGCCGTCGGCGCCGCTGACGTAGAGGTTTTCCAGCGCCTTGGGGCCGAGTTGGAACTGCGGCGCCACCTCCAGCACCACCCGGTACTGAGTGGCCTGGGTGAAGATGGTGGAGATCAGCCGCTGGCCGAAGGCGTTGTACAGCGCGCTATCGACATCGGCCAGTGACACGCCCAGGCGTGACGCGCTGTCGCGGTCGATATTGACGAAGGCCTGCAGGCCCTTGTCCTGCCAGTCGCTGGCCACAGCGTCGAGTTCCGGCAGCTGTTGCAGACGCTCGACCAGGAGCGGCACCCACTTGGCCAGCACCTCGGGATTGGAGTCCTGCAGGGTGAACTGGTATTGGGTGCGGGCGACTCGATCCTCGATG
>JBOICE010000007.1:0-6956 GCA_050739815.1 Pseudomonas sp.
TCAAAGGGCACGCTGCAGTGTTTATCAAGGCATTAAGAGTTGGCTTGGGCCAGCTGATCGTTTTCATCGACTTCATCACCCGCCCACGCAAGATGCGCCGCCCTGCCGAAGTACAGGCTCAGGTCAACCAAGCCTCCGCGGGTCTAGCGCTTTACCAATTTCACGCCTGCCCCTTCTGTGTGCGCACCCGTCGCACCATGCATCGCCTGAACCTACCAATCGCCCTGCGCGATGCGAAGAACAATCCGCAAGACCGGCAAACCCTGCTGGCCGAGGGTGGCGCTCTCAAAGTGCCGTGCCTGCGCATCGAAGAAAACGGCCAGACCACTTGGATGTATGAGTCCAAAGTCATCATGCAATACCTGCAAGATCGCTTTGCCGCGCTCTAAACGGCACTAAGCTCATGTTCATAGCCGGATCAAGCTCGGCTATGAACGGGCGGAGCTGCATGCAAGCCTTTACTTCACACAACACTCCAGCGCGGACAAGTCCGCCGACGGCTAGCGGCTGCGGCCATCGACCTTCGTCACCTTCAGCGCTTCCAGCTCCACACCCTCCAGGCAACGCACATTCACTGCGGCCATCGCCACGCCCTTATTGCTGACTTCGCCAAACGGCGCACAGCCGCACGTCGTGCAGAAGTGATGCTGGATTTTCTTGGTGTTGAATAGATAAGTCGCCACGTCGGCTTCGGGTGTACTGAGGCGCAACTGTTCGCGTGGGACTAACCAGAGCAGATAGCCGTGCTTGCTGCATAGCGAGCAATTGCACTCCATAACCCCAGTTAGTTCGCCCTCGACTTCAAAAGCGATTTTTCCGCAATGGCATCCACCTTGATAACGCCTGACAGTATCTCCGAGGCACGCTTGTTGGCAGGTTGAAGCCGACAACACTAATTCACCTCGGATTACCTAGCCATTTTACCGGCCGAAAAAAACCGGCCAGTGGCCGGTTTCAGCCTTGCTCCGCATGATGCTCAGTCAAGCATGACAACATGCTGCGGGTGGTTGGCGATGCGCTGCAACCAGGCCTGAATCGCCGGGTAGCCGCTCAAATCAAAGCCGCCCTCGTCCGCCACATGGGTGTAGGCGTAGAGCGCGATATCGGCAATCGAGTAATTCTCGCCGACCAAATACGGCGTGCGTCTGAGCTGCTGCTCCATCACCTTCAACGCCTTGTGGCCGCGTACCTGGCAGGTCTGGTACTCCTCCAGCCGCTCGGCCGGCATGCCCTGGTACAGCTGGATGAAACGCGCGACGGCGATATATGGCTCATGGCTGTATTGTTCGAAGAACTGCCACTGCAACACTTGGGTGCGCAGGCGCGGCTCGCTCGGCAGGAACTCGCTACCGTCGGCGAGAAAATTCAGGATCGCATTCGATTCCCACAAGCAGGTTCCGTCTTCCAGTTGCAGCACCGGAATCTTGCCGTTGGGGTTCATCTCGAGAAACTCAGGAGTCTGGGTCTCGCCTTTGAGGATATCGACCGGCACCCACTTCGACTCTTTGCCGAGCAGATGCAGCATCAGCTTGACCTTGTAGCAGTTGCCCGAACGGTAATCGCCGTAAACCTTGTACATCGCAACCTCCTGTTAAGCCGCCTCGGCGGCCTGCGCTTGGCGAATCACCTTGGCCAGTCGTTGCAGCCCTTCGCTCAAACGCTCTGGCGCGATATGGCTGAAGTTCAGGCGCAGATAGCCAGGGTTTTGTTCGGGATGAGTGAAGAACGGCTCACCCGGCATAAAGGCCACGTTCTGCTCCAGTGCCGGCTTGAGCAGCGTGCGGGTATCCAGCGGCTGCTTGAGGGTCAGCCAGAAAAACAGCCCGCCCTGGGGAATGTTCCAGCTCGCCAGCTCACCGAAATGTTGCTCCAAGGCGAGCTGCATGGCATCCCGGCGCACCCGGTAAAAGTCCCGCAACTCGGCCAGATGCTCACGGTAATGCCGCGTGCCAATCCACTGCAGCGCCTGCCACTGACCGATGCGGTTGGTGTGCAAATCCGCCGACTGCTTGAGCCGCAGAAGGTGCGGGAACAAATCTGGCGTCGCGATCAGGAAGCCCACCCGCAGCCCCGGCAACAGGGTTTTCGAGACGGTGCCGGTGTAGATCCAGCTGGCCTTTTTCAGGCGGCTGACGATTGGCGTGGCACTGCCGGCGTCGAACACCAGCTCGCGGTAAGGCTCGTCTTCGATCAAGGTCACGCCGAACTCGTCCAGCAGCGCCGCTACGGCATCACGCTTGGCTTCGCTGTAACGCACACCGGACGGGTTCTGGAAGGTCGGGATCAGATAGGCGAACGCTGGCTTGTGCTGTTCCAAGCGCTGACGCAGGGCGAGCAGTTCCGGGCCATCGGCTTCCTGCGGCACGGTGATGCAGTCGGCACCGAACAGTTGGAAGGCTTGCAACGCGGCCAAGTAAGTCGGCGCCTCGAGCAGCACTTCGGTACCCGGATCGATGAACAGCTTGGAGGCGAGATCCAGCGTCTGCTGCGAACCGCTGACGATCAGCACCTGGCTCGCGTCGCAAGGCACGCCCAGCTCACGCGCCTCGGCGGCGATGGCTTCGCGCAACTCCGGTTCGCCCTCGCTCATACCATATTGGCCCATGCCCGCCGGCATGTCCGCCCACTCCACGCGCGGCAGCATCGGCTCGGCCGGCAGGCCACCGGCGAACGACATCACTTCCGGACGCTGCGCCGCAGCCAGGATTTCGCGGATCAAAGAGCTTTTTAGGCGAGAGATACGTTCGGAGAAGGCCATTCATGTCACCGGTAGCGAAGGCAAGGAAAAATAAGTCAAACTGGTTGACCGAAACTACGACGGCCCGGGTAGATACGTCAATATGCTTGACCTGAATGATTGACCTAAAAAGCACGACCACTCAGCAGCTCGCCATGGAGGCATTCTTCTTTGGCTACCAGGCGTTCACCGCCAAAGCCGATGAAATGCTGGCGCGTCGCGGACTGAGCCGGGTACACCATCGCATCCTGTTTTTCATCGCCCGCCACCCAGGCTTGAGCATGAAAGAGTTGCTGGCCGCGCTCGGGGTCAGCAAGCAGGCGTTGAACATTCCGCTACGACAACTGATGGAAATGCACCTGGTGCAAAGTGTCGCCGCCGAGGATGACAAGCGTAAGCGCCTGCTCGGCTTTACCGCCGAGGGCGCCAAGCTGGAATTGGCCCTGCGCCGCGAGCAAGCCAAACTGCTGCAACGGGTATTTTCCGAAGCCGGCGAAGCTGCAGTAAACGGCTGGCTGGAGGTCAACCAGGCGCTTGGCCGAACCCGACAGCCCGGCAGTGTCGAAGACTGATCGCAACACCACCTCGCCAAGCTTTCGATAAGCCGAGCCAGCTCCAGCTCGGCGAGCGCAGGCACTTTTTGTGCCTAACCTAACAGTCAACCGATTCGAGGCGAATCTGAGCGACTGTACGGCCAATTGCGCTAACCGCTGTATTGGGACGCCGTCCACCGCCGCGCTTAGGCTAAGTGCTGTCGCTGGAGAGAACCCCAATGAACCCGGAACTGCTGATCGCCTTTATCGCCTTTGCCTTCGTCACCTCGGTGACGCCTGGGCCGAACAACATGATGCTGCTCGCCTCCGGCGTGAACTTTGGCCTGCGCCGCAGCCTGCCGCACATGCTCGGTATCAGCCTGGGTTTCATGCTGTTAGTGATGGCCGTCGGCTTTGGCCTGGGCCAGTTGTTCGAGCAAGTGCCGCTGCTCTACAGCGTACTGCGCTATGCCGGCGCTGCGTACCTGCTGTACCTCGCCTGGAAAATCTCCCGTTCCGGAGCCCCGGACACCAACGGTACAGAAAGCGGCAAACCCTTTACCTTTCTCCAGGCCGCGGCCTTTCAGTGGGTCAATCCCAAGGCTTGGGTGATGGCCATCGGCGCCATCACCACCTACACCCCGCAGGAAAATTTCCTCGTTAACGTGCTGCTGGTTGCCGCGCTGTTTGCCTTGGTCAATTGCCCAAGCGTCGGCTTGTGGACTGTCGCCGGCAGCCTGCTGCGCAACTGGCTGAGCAACCCGCGGGTGCTGCGTTGCTTCAACGTCGGCATGGCGTTGCTGTTGGTCGTCTCGCTCTATCCTATTCTCGGAGACTTCTAATTGAGCGAAGCAAGCAGGAACCCGGCAATGACCGAAGCCTCTGAATCCCAGGCAAATCCTGCGCCGCTACGCCCGCTGGCCGACTCCTCGGCCTCGGCCGTGGTGGCGGGCTTTATTGCGATGATGACCGGCTATACCAGCTCACTGGTGCTGATGTTCCAGGCCGGCCAAGCCGCCGGGCTGAGCAGCGGGCAAATCTCCTCATGGATCTGGGCGCTGTCGATTGGTATGGCGATCTGCAGCATTGGCCTGTCGCTGCGCTATCGCACGCCGGTCACTGTGGCCTGGTCGACCCCGGGCGCGGCGCTACTGATCACCAGCCTGTCCGGCGTGACCTATGGCGAGGCGATTGGCGCCTACATCACCTGTGCGCTGCTCGTGACCATCTGCGGCCTGACCGGTAGTTTCGAGCGCCTGGTAAAACGTCTGCCCGCCTCGCTCGCCGCGGCCTTGCTGGCCGGCATCCTGTTCAAGATCGGCAGCGAGATATTCGTGGCCGCGCAGCATCGTACCGGCCTGGTGCTCAGCATGTTCTTCACCTACCTGCTGATCAAACGGTTGCAGCCGCGCTACGCCGTGCTCGCCGCCTTGCTGGTCGGCACCGCGCTGTCCGGCGCACAAGGCCTGCTGGATTTCAGCGGTTTCAGCCTGGAAATGGCCACCCCGGTCTGGACCACGCCATCGTTCTCCCTGGCGGCCACCATCAGCATCGGCATCCCGCTGTTCGTCGTGGCGATGACCTCGCAGAACATGCCCGGGATCGCCGTGCTGCGTGCCGATGGCTATTGGCTGCCGGCCTCGCCGTTGATCAGCGTGACTGGCATCGCCTCGCTGCTGCTGGCGCCATTCGGCTCTCACGGGATAAACCTGGCGGCGATCAGCGCCGCCATCTGCACCGGCCCGCACGCCCACGAGGATCACGGCAAGCGCTACACCGCCGCAGTCTGGTGCGGGGTTTTCTACGGCATCGCCGGGATCTTCGGCGCCACCCTGGCGGCGCTATTTGCAGCGTTGCCCAAGGAGCTGGTGCTGTCGATTGCGGCGCTCGCGCTGTTCGGCTCGATCATCAACGGCCTGACCAATGCCATGAGCGAAGCGAAGGAGCGTGAAGCGGCGCTGATCACCTTTATGGTCACCGCCTCGGGCTTCAGCTTGTTCTCGATTGGTTCGGCGTTCTGGGGCATCGTCGCCGGCGTGCTGACGCTGCTGATGCTGAATTGGGGCAAGGATTGAGCGACTCCAGTGCCCTAACAAAGGGGCTTAGGAAGCAAAGCTAGTCTGAGCACTGGCTAAGCTTCTGATGTGAATCAGAAAAATCGCTACTACCGCCGTTCAACAATCTCCGAGGCGAAATTTCGTAGCGTGCTGCGCTGTTTCGCCTTGGATCTGACGGCCACAGATAGCGCCGAACTGACCGGCCTGAGCATTCGCTCGATCGACCCCCTCTACCTGCAAATCCGGCAACGCTTGGCCGAGGAATGCGAACGCGCTTCGCCCTTTCAAGGCATCGTTGAAGTCGACGACTCTTACTTCGGGCCGCACCCGGTGCCAGGTAAACGAGGGCGCGTGGAGCTCGACAGTGGGACTCCCTCAGACAGCTTATCGAGCTACGACGGCCTCGTTGACCTGGGCTATGCCAGGTATCTGAGGGTGCACCATGCGCAGGGTGAGCAGGCGGTTGGCAGCAACCACATTAACGGGATCGAGTCGTCCTGGCGTTATGCCAAGCGCTGCCTGGTCAAGTTCAACGGCGTGCCGGACAGAACGTTCTATCTGCACCTGAAGGCGTGTGAGTACCGCTTCAATCATCGGCCTAACAACCGCTATCACCGCCGGCTAAAACTGCCGCGAGAGAGACCGCTGTAAGGTGCTTTGCTTCCTAAGAACCTTTTTATTGCGCAACGCCGACTCGACGAATGCATGACCCGCGCGGGGAACAGGCTCGCCTCCTACCGCCACTGACGTACGGCATGGCACAAGCAGCCAATTTCGACCAAGCTGACAGATCTTGCACGCAAGGCCAGTTCGACCTCCCAGAATCCAAGGCACAGCGAGGCCAGCATCGGCCACAGCAGCGTGACGACATGAAGTCTTACGCAAGGAGAGATCGCCATGCAACGCATCCGCCGCATTCTGGTAGTGCTTAACCCCGAGCAATCCGATGGCCTGGCGCTCAGGCGAGCAAAACACATCGCCCATGCCATCCACGCCGACCTCCACCTGCTGTTCTGCGACCACAGGCATGACCATGCCCCGTTCATCGGAGAATTAAGCGAAGAACTCGCCGGAGAAGGCTTCAGAGTTACAGCCCAACAGGCTAACTGCGATCACCTGCACCCCACCGACGCCATCCTGGCCGAGCGCCAGGCTCGCGATTGCGACTTGGTGATCAAGCAGCATTACCCGGACAACCCACTAACCAAGAGCCTGCTCACGCCCGAGGACTGGAAGCTGCTGCGCCACTGTCCGGTCCCGGTATTGTTGGTCAAAACCAAGCGCCCCTGGACTGGCGGGCTGGTCTTGGCGGCCATGGACGTCGACAACCATGAGGACGTCCACCGTGAACTACAGGCCAACATCATCGTCCATGCCGTAGATCTTGCCGAATTGATCCAAGGCTCGGTGCATGCTGCTTGCGCCTACCCGCAGACGTTTTTTTCCTCGGCCGACTCGAGCAGCCCCAAGCTCGACGGCAACGCCGCTCACTGCCTGGAAGCGTGTAGCTGGTTTCAGAATGAATATGAGCTCCACGACCACCAACTGCATATCCTCGAGGGCCCAGCCAAGGCCGTGATTGCGCAGATAGCCCATGAACTCGAGGCGGTTGTCACCGTGATCGGCACA
>JBOICE010000008.1:0-2695 GCA_050739815.1 Pseudomonas sp.
CCCCAGGCGGCTGAAAACCTGCCGGAAACCGCTCAGGTGCGGCTGAAAGACCCCTGCTTCCTGATCTACACCTCCGGCACCACCGGCCTGCCAAAAGCCTCGATCATGAGCCACGGCAAATGGATCACGGCCTACGGCGGCTTTGGCCATTCCGGCCTCGGCCTGAACAACACCGACGTGCTCTACCTGACGCTCCCCTGCTATCACAACAACGCCGTCACCGTGTGTTGGAGCGCGGTACTGGCTGGCGGTGCGGCCATCGCCCTGCGCCGGCGCTTCTCCGCCAGCGCTTTCTGGAAGGACGTCAAACACTACCAGGCCACCTGTTTCGGCTACATCGGCGAACTCTGCCGTTATCTACTGAACCAACCACCCTGCCCGGAAGAACAACACAACAGCCTGACCTGCATGATCGGCAACGGTTTGCGCCCCTCGATCTGGGGCGAGTTCAAGCAACGCTTCGCGATCGAGCGGATCACCGAGTTCTATGCCTCGAGCGAAGGCAATATCGGCTTCACCAACGTGTTCAACTTCGACAATACCGTCGGCTACTCCCCGGCGCCCTACGCCATCGTCCGCTACGACCTGGAAAATGATCGGCCGCTACGCAACCAAAAGAACTTCATGGAGAAAGCCAAGAAAGGTGAGGCGGGCTTGCTGATCAGCGAGATCAGCCCGAAATGGCCGTTCGACGGCTATACCGACCCGGCGAAAAGCGAGGCGGTGATCCTGCGCAACGTCTTCAAGAAGGGCGACGCCTGGTTCAACACCGGCGACCTGATGCGTGACATCGGCTTCAAACACACCCAATTCGTCGACAGGCTGGGCGATACCTTCCGCTGGAAAGGCGAGAACGTCTCAACCACCGAGGTGGAAAACGCCCTCGGCGCCTTCCCTGGCATCGAGGATGCCGTGGTCTATGGTGTGGAGATTCCCGGCACCAATGGGCGCTGCGGGATGGCTGCCCTGCGCCTGGCCCAGGGGACTGAACTGCAGACTGCCGACTTGGCGGCGCATCTGGACCATGAGCTTCCGCCCTACGCCGCACCGCTGTTTTTACGCCTACTGAAAGAGGTCGAAACGACCGGTACCTTCAAGTACAAAAAAGCCGACTTGAAAAAAGCCGCCTACAATCCAGACGACGTCAGCGATCCACTGTTCGTTCGCCTACCCGGCGCAGCCAGCTTTCAGTGCCTGGATGCAGGGCTTTACCAAGCCATTCAGACAGGCCATTACCGCTTCTGAGACACACTGTTTGCCCTTCCTGTTTCCCCTTCGCGCCGGCCACTTGGTCGGCGTTTTTTTATTGAGGGGTTTACTGTTTGAACTCGAACTGCAACTCAGCGCCTTCCACCGAGCGCCAATAATCCTCTTCACGATCATTGGTAATCAGCCGGCCATTGAGTTGAAACGGGCTCTGCGCAGACGGTTTCTCAACGAACATGGGCGGCAACAAAGACTTGTCGATGGTCTCGTCCACGGATTCGCCAAGCTCCATCTTCCCCACCACATCAGACGGCAAGCGCAGGTCTAGTTCGGCCTTGGGCAATGGCTCTTTCTCGGCCTTGTCGACGCTGGGCGCAGGACCGGGCTTGGGTGCGATAACCGCTGCCGCTGGCTCCCGCTTGACCACCGGCTTGCTGGGTTCTTCGACTTTGCCAAGTGGCTGTTCAGGGGCGGCTTTGACCGCTGCAGCCGGCTCGCTGAGAACCGGCGCGGGCGGCGTCGGTGGTGATTTGGGTGGCGTTGGCTCAACCGGGTCACAGGCGCTCACTAGCACCAGCGCCGCAGCAAGCCCCAGGTAGCGGATAGCAATCATTGGCAGCACAAGCAACTGAAGGAATTGGCTAATGCTCTCTCGGAGTAGATTGACTGGCAAGCCCGTGATTACCTCGCCTTGTTGCAAATCCAGCCACACAGCGCTTAGCCCATACCTGGCCGACTAGCGTAAATCACCAGGACCTTTTGCCTCAGCGGCTTGCAAGCGGTTGAGTTCAGCCGACAGATCCAGCCCAGGGTAACGCCGCTGCAACGCAGCCAACTGCTCGCTGGCAAGCGTCTCTTGGCCGCTGCCGCGTAACTGAATGATCCGCCGCAAAGCGCTCTGCAGTTCTTCACTCAACTCTTGCGCGGGTTGATCCGCAGCCAGCTCCGCCATGGGTGCTTCGGCTTTGGCGGCGCTGTCAGCCAGACTGCCGGTGGGGCTCGGCGCGGCCTTGGCGCTAATCCGCGCCTCAGCCATCGGCTTTTGTGCCTCGGCCATCGGAGCTGCTGGCGCCGGCGGCGCTTCACTCATGGGCAACTGCGCACTGCGCTTCTTCTCCGCTGGCTGCCCGTATGACTGAGCGGACTGCATGGCGGGTGCCGGAGCCAGCATCGGCACCGGCGCTACATCGTAATGCTCAGGGCTGCGCTCGAACGTGCGCAGCGTCAACCCTAGACCTAAGCCGAGGGTCGCCAAGCTGGCGAACGCCACAGACCAGCGCAGCCGCTGGCTGCCAGCAAACAACCAGTCATGCAGGCGCGTCATAGCGCCCCGTTGTGGCGCCCGCTGAAGGTTAGTCGCAGCGGCGGCCAAGATCTGCGCATCCAAGGCGGCCGAAGGCTGGTTCAGGTCATGCGCACGGTAGTGTTGCAGCAGCGCCTGCTCGTGCGCTGCGAACGACGATGGGTCGGGGCTATGCCCAGTAGGGTC
>JBOICE010000009.1:0-4681 GCA_050739815.1 Pseudomonas sp.
AGCCGGAAGACCTGGCCGAGCAACTGCCGCGTATCGAGCGTCTGCAGGTCTGGCTGCGCCTGGCCCGCCATGTACTGGAGATACCAGAAGTCGACCGCCTGTATGGCGAGCTGAACAAACTGCGCGAGCTGGCCAACCGCCCGCTCGACGAAGAATGCCTCGACGCCCGCGTGCAACAGGCGCAAACCGTGCTGACCAGCAAAGCCTGGAAAATACTGCTGCGCTTGTAGTTCGCGAGCCGCAGCTGCATGAAACTGTCCACCCCGGACGGTTCCATGCAGCTGCGGGTTAGCCCAGTAGCGGCAAGCTGGTAGTCGACTTGATCTCTGAGAGAGCGACGATCGAGTTCACTTCCTGAATCCCCGGCACCAGCGAGAGCTTCTCGAAGAAGAAGCGCTCATAGGCCTCGATGTCCTGAGTGACGATTCGCAGCAGAAAATCCACCGACCCCATCAGCACAAAGCACTCCAGCACTTCGGGAAACTCGCGCATGGCCTCAGCGAACTCGGTGAGGTTGGAGCGGCCGTGAGCATTGAGCTTCACCTCCGCGAAAATCTGCGTGTTCAGGCCGACTTTCTTACGATCGAGCAGGATTACCTGCCGGCGAATCACTCCCTCTTCCTTCAAGCGTTGAATCCGACGCCAGCAGGGCGACTGCGACAGGCCGACCTGCTCGGCAATCTCGGCACTGGAGAGCGAGGCGTCCTCCTGCAGCAAAGCCAGGATCCGGCGATCATAGGCATCCAAAGACGCTTGCATAGAAAAACCTCACAATAAAAATATTAAACATAAATATTCTAAAATATCGCCGCACGAACCGATCATAGAGTAAAAATTTCAGCGGCCGCATGTAAAAATTCTCCACACAAATGTGGAGATCGGCATGCTCAAGTGCAAAACTTCCAACCCCCCTTTTGCCGACCTCAGCCAAATTGCTGTCGAACCATCGAGGGTGGATGTCTGGGCCACCAACTCGGCACGCACGCAGGTGCAGTACCGCATCCTGGCCGAAGCCGAGCCGGATATTCTGTGTCGGCTGCTTGGCTATTTCGCCCAACAGCTGTTGATTCCCCAGCAGGTCAGCGCCCAGCAGCTACACGAGGAAATACTCATCGAGGTGCAGCAAGCTGATATCAGCTTGCACCGGGCCGAAGTCATCGCCCAAAAGATGCGCTCACTGACCAGCGTCTGCTCGGTGGAGCTGAAGCACGTGGCTGAGCTACCTCAGCGGTCGAGTTTAAGCCGCATCGAGTGCTCCATCTGAGAAGCCGCTAGCCGAGACTGCGAGGCCGAGCACAAGAGCGACCCAGCTGCATCGCGCCGGGCGGCGCAATCGGGCATGCTTAGGGCTATTCTTGCTGCAATCCGAGCGGCCCCTGGGGCGTTCTCGACGCCGCGCAACAGAGCCGCCTGACAAGGAGTTTGCATGTCCGCCTTCGCTTCACCGGCCCAGGATCGCACGCTGGATCTCAACGACCTGCTGCGCGAGTTGGTCAGCCAGGGCCGCCTGGCCCAGGAAACGGCCGAGCAATGCCTGGCGATCCGCCGCAGCTCGAACACCCAGTTGCATCCGCTGGAATTTCTCGCCGCCCAGCAGGTCGACGACCTCAGCCGGCCGGGCAAGAAGCTCGACCTGGAAGGCCTGACAATCTGGCTGGCGAACTATGCCGGGCAGCCTTATCTGCGCATCGATCCGTTGAAGATCAACGTCGCCGCCGTCACCCCGCTGATGTCCTACGCCTTCGCTCAACGCCACAAGATCCTCGCCGTTGCGGCCGACAGCGAAGCGGTGACCATCGCCAGCGCACAGCCCTTCGTGCGCAGTTGGGAAGCCAACCTGACCCACGTCCTGAAGCGCCCGATCAAGCGCGTGGTGGCCAACCCGGCGGATATCCAGCGCTTCACCGTGGAGTTCTTCCGCCTGGCCAAATCGGTCAGCGGCGCCACCGCCGTCGATATGAAAAACAGCAAGCTCGGCAACTTCGAGCAGTTGCTCAACCTCGGCGCCAGCGATCAGGAGCCGGACGCCAACGACGCGCATATCGTCAATATCGTCGACTGGTTGTTCCAATACGCCTTCCAGCAGCGCGCCAGCGATATCCATATCGAACCGCGCCGTGAGCAAGGCAGCGTGCGCTTTCGCATCGACGGCGTGTTGCACAACGTCTATCAATTCCCGCCCCAGGTGACCATGGCCATCGTCAGCCGCCTGAAAAGCCTGGGCCGGATGAACGTCGCCGAGAAGCGCAAACCGCAAGACGGCCGGGTCAAAACCAAGACCCCGGACGGCGGCGAAGTCGAGTTGCGTTTATCGACGCTGCCCACCGCTTTCGGCGAAAAGATGGTGATGCGGATTTTCGACCCGGAAGTGCTGCTGAAAAACTTCGATCAGTTGGGCTTTTCCCCTGACGATCTGCGCCGCTGGCTGGACATGACCAGCCAGCCGAATGGCATCATCCTGGTCACCGGGCCGACCGGCTCCGGCAAAACCACCACGCTGTACACCTCATTGAAAAAGCTGGCGACGTCGGAGGTCAACCTCTGCACCATCGAAGACCCGATCGAGATGATCGAGCCCGCCTTCAACCAGATGCAGATCCAGCACAATATCGACCTGACCTTCGCCAGCGGTGTCCGCGCGCTGATGCGGCAAGACCCGGACATCATCATGATCGGCGAAATCCGCGACCTGGAAACCGCCGAAATGGCGATCCAAGCCGCGCTCACCGGACACCTGGTGCTGTCCACCCTGCACACCAACGACGCCCCTAGCGCCATCACCCGCCTGCTCGAACTGGGCGTGCCGTATTACCTGCTCAAGGCCACCTTGCTCGGGGTCATGGCTCAACGCCTGGTGCGCACGCTGTGCCCGCACTGCAAGGCGCCGGTGCAGATCAGCGAAGAGGACTGGCAGGCTCTGACCAAACCCTGGAGCGCCCCCCTTCCTGGCGGCGCGCACAAAGCCATCGGCTGCCTGGAATGCCGCGATACCGGCTACCGCGGGCGTGCCGGGGTTTACGAGATCTTGCAGCTGACGGACAGCGTCAAACCCTTGATTACCGCCGACACCGACCTGCTGACGCTGCGCCGACAAGCTTTCAAAGAAGGCATGCGCAGCCTACGCCTGTCCGGTGCACAGAAGGTCGCCGCGGGACTGACGACTATTGAGGAAGTGCTCAGAGTGACCCCACAGAGCGAGCAAAAATAAACCCTAGGGTGGGTTAGCCGCATGGCGGCGTAACCCGCCAAGGTGCTTGCCGGCCAGTTGGCCGGGTGGTGGGTTACGGCCTGCGGCCTGACCCACCCTACGGACTACCAATAACGCAAAAAACACCGGATGACCCGGCACTTATCACAGGGAACAGCTATGCAAATCGGCAGTGTGATCTTTCTTTTCGTCGGCCTCGCCTTGGCTCTGGTCTTTATGGGGTTCAAGGTGGTGCCGCAGGGCTTCGAATGGACCGTGGAGCGCTTCGGCCGCTACACCAACACCCTGAAGCCAGGCCTGAACATCATAGTCCCGGTAATGGACCGCATCGGCCGCAAGCTCAACGTGATGGAAAGCGTGCTGGACATCCCGCCACAGGAAGTGATCAGCGCCGACAACGCCATCGTGCAGATCGATGCGGTGTGCTTCTTCCAGATCATCAACGCGGCCCAGGCGGCCTACGAGGTGAACAGCCTCGAACACGCCATCCGCAACCTGGTGATGACCAATATCCGTACCGTGCTGGGCTCCATGGAGCTGGACGCCATGCTTAGCCAGCGCGACTCGATCAACGAGCGCCTGCTCAAGACCGTCGACGAAGCCACCGCGCCCTGGGGCATCAAGATCACCCGGATCGAGATCAAGGACATCAGCCCGCCAGCCGATCTGGTCGAGGCGATGGCCAGCCAGATGAAAGCCGAACGCTTGAAGCGCGCACAGATCCTCGAAGCCGAGGGTTCGCGCTCGGCCGCCATCCTCACCGCCGAAGGCCACAAACAGGCGGAAATCCTCCGCGCCGAAGGCGAGCGGGCCGCGGCCTTCCTCGAAGCCGAAGCGCGCGAGCGGGCTGCCGCCGCGGAAGCCGAAGCGACCCGCATGGTCTCCGTGGCCATCGCCGCCGGCAACGTGCAGGCGGTCAACTACTTCGTTGCCCAGAAGTACATCGAAGCCCTCGGCCAGCTGGCCTCCGCGAACAACAGCAAAGTCATCCTGATGCCACTCGAAGCCAGCCAGGTAATAGGCGCAGTGGGCGGTATCGGTGAGATAGTCCGAGCCACCTTCGACAACAAACAAGCCTAAGAGGAACCCGGAGCATGTGGGACTACCTGCAACACCTGTCATTTTGGGACTGGCTGGCCCTTGGCGCCCTGTTGTTGATCCTCGAAGTGTTTGGCGCCGGCGGCTATCTGCTCTGGGTCGGCGTGGCTGCCGCCGGAGTGGGCGTCGTCGTCTACCTGTTCCCGGCGCTGCCCTGGACCTGGCAGTTCCTGCTGTTCGGGGTGTTATCGGTGCTCACCGCGGTGCTCTGGTGGCGCCGCCAACACCACGCGGCCAAACCTTCCGATCAACCAGGGCTGAACCAACGCGGCCAGGAGTTCGTCGGCCGCACCTTCCAGCTGCATGAGGCCATAGTCGGCGGTCGCGGCAAGATCAAGGCCGGTGACAGCCTCTGGCTGGTCAGTGGACCGGACC
>JBOICE010000010.1:0-7324 GCA_050739815.1 Pseudomonas sp.
CTAGCGAGTGAAGGTTAGACAAGGCAAGAACGGGCGAAGGCGTGGACGACTGCATGAATGCAGGAGGTAGGGCGAAGCAGGATGCCCGAGCCGAGTTTACCTCTTGTACATAAACAGTCACACGGCCCGCACCCTGTCACTTGCCTACCCTGCATGGCCAATCGCCGGCACCCACGGCGCAATTCGCGCTGGCTAGTGGCCTGTACGGCTAGTTTGTTAACTCAAGTTCGGATGCCTGGAGTCCTGAGACAAGGCGTCGCGACGAGTCATAGCTGGGCTATGGCGAGGAGCGGCAACGCAATATCGGGGCTTCAGGCGCCGAAATTGACTAATGGAACTAGCCACACAGGCCACTAGGCTATACAGACAGTTGAAAAACGCCGATAGGACAGCGCATGCGCCGCTTCATCAAAGACCTGAAATTCATGCTGCTGGCCAACCTCTGGGTAGTGCCGGTACTGGCCGCCCTGGTGGGCGCGGTGTTCTATTTCGTGGCGCCGCCACCGCCGATGTCGGCCAGCATGGCGACCGGGCCAGAAGGCGGGGGTTATGCGGCGTTTGCCGAAAAGCTGAAAAGCGAGCTGGCCAAGCAAGGCTTCGAGCTGACCCTGGTGCCCAGCGCCGGTTCGCCAGACAACCTGCAACGCCTGCTCGCCAAGCACGGCGAGGTGCAGCTAGCGCTGGTGCAAAGCGGCCTGGAGCGCCAGCTCAGTGATCAGGAGCGCAGCCAATTGCAAAGCCTCGGCGCGGTGTACCAGGAGCCGTTGTGGCTGTTCCATCGCACGCCGGTAAATCTCGACCGCATCGCCGATCTCCTGCCTCTGCGCCTGGCCCTCGGCAGTGCCGGTAGCGGCACCCAGGCGGCCACCGAGGCGATTCTCGGCGCCAACGCCATCAGCCCCGAGGAGTATCCCGCCGGTTGGCAGGCGATTGGCGGTTCGGCGGCAGTCAAAGCGCTGAGCAGCGGCGAGCTGGATGCGGCGTTCGTGGTCGGCCCGGCGGAAAGCCCCCTGGTGCAGCAACTCGCCGCCAACCCCCAGGTGACCCTGGCGACCTTCCGCCGCGCGGCCGCCTACGAGGCACGGCTGCCGTTCTTCGCGCGCGTCACGGTCGGCGAGGGGCTGCTGAATCTGGCGCACAACGCGCCACCGCGAGACATCGTCACACTCTCGCCGGTCGCCACCCTGGTGGTCAACGCGGATTTCAGCCCGGCGCTGGCACCCTTGATTCTGGAGGCCACGCGCGAGGTGATGAAGAGCGGCACCCTGCTCGACAAGGCCGGCGCCTTCCCCACCGCCACGCCGGTGACTTTCGAGCTGTCCAGCGACGCCGAGCATTACTACAGCAACGGCCTGCCGCTGTTGCAGCGCCATCTGCCGTTTCGCATTGCCTCGTTGGCGGACCGCTACATCATTCTGCTGATTCCCCTGCTGGTGATCCTCTTCCCGCTGTTCAAAGCCGTCGGCCCGCTGTACCGCTGGCGCATCCGGGCGCGGATTTATCGCTGGTACAAGTACCTGCGCGAAGTCGACCGGCAGATCGACGCTGGCTCGCTGCCAGAACAACTCGACGCCGAAATCGAGCGACTGGAGCGGCTGGAAGACCAGCTGGCCAAAGTCGAGGTGCCGCTCTCCTACTCCAACGAGCTGTATGAGTTGCACGTCCACCTGCGCTATGTGGTCGAACGTTTGCAGGCGTTGCAGCGCAGACGGGCGACCAAGGGCCAACAGGTCGGGTAAACTGGCGCGCCTCGCCCTGTCCGCACCGATACGAGAACGCCATGCCGATCCGCCATTGCATCGTCCACCTGATCGACAAAAAACCCGACGGCACGCCCGCCGTGCTGCACGCCCGCAGCACCGAACTGGCCGAATCGCAGGCCATCGAGAACATGCTGGCCGACCTTAATGAGAGCTACAACGCCAAGCAGGGCAAGGCCTGGGGCTTCTTTCAGGCGGAATCCGGTGCCTACCCGTTCAGCGGCTGGTTGAAGGAATACCACGAGGGCAACCAGGACTTCACCGCCTTCAGCCGCCAGGCGGTCGAGCATCTGCAAAAGCTGATGGAGGAGTCCAATCTCTCCACCGGCGGCCATGTGCTGTTCGCCCACTATCAGCAAGGCCTGACCGACTACCTGGCAATCGCCCTGCTGCATCACAGCGAAGGCGTGGCGGTGAACGCCGAGCTGGACGTGACCCCGGCCAAACACCTGGACCTCGGGCAGTTGCACCTGGCGGCGCGGATCAATATCTCCGAGTGGCAGAACAACCAGCAGTCCAAGCAGTACATCTCCTTTATCAAGGGCAAGAACGGCAAGAAAGTCTCCGAATACTTCCGCGACTTCATCGGCTGCCAGGAAGGCGTCGACTCGCCGAGCGAGACCCGCACCCTGCTGAAAGCCTTCAGCGACTTCGTCGAAAGCGAAGACCTGCCCGAAGAACAGGCGCGGGCGAAAACCGACACGCTGGTCGACTACGCCACCAGCCAGGCCAAGATTGGCGAACCCATGACCCTGCAGGAACTCTCCGGCCTGCTCGACGAAGAACGCCCGCGGGCCTTCTACGAGCACATCCGCAACAAGGACTACGGCCTGTCGCCAGAGATTCCGGCAGATAAGCGCACCCTGAGCCAGTTCCGCCGCTTCACCGGGCGCGCCGAGGGGCTGTCGATCAGCTTCGAGGCCCACCTGCTCGGCTCGAATATCAACTACGACGAAGCGCAGGACACCCTGACCATTCGCAATCTGCCGACGCAGTTGACCGATCAGTTGAAAAGACGCAAGAGCTAAGCGCTCCCGCCCTCTGCCGGCGGGCCGCACCTTTCAGCGGATCGCCCCGGCTGGCGAGCAGCCCCCTGCTAGAGTCATTGGAGGGATACCCATTCCCTCCTCGCTGGGGCGCCGCTCATGTACCGACCGGCCGTCATTTCCTCTGCTTTAGCACCTGCCTCCCGCAGGCGTGTCTGGCGCGCGCTCATAACCCCCCTGCGCCACTGGCTGCCCTTGCTGCTTTTGCTTGCCGGCCCGTTACCCGCCGAGCCGCCCCCCAAGAGCAGCGTGTCTCCCGACGTGACCCGCTTCATCATTGCCAACAGCGAATTCACCGTATTGCATGAGATGGGCCACCTGCTGATCGCAGAGCTGGATCTGCCGGTATTCGGCCGCGAGGAGGACGCCGCCGACCAGCTCGGCTTGATCGGCCTGTTCCTGCTACATGGCGAGCAGCGCGATGCGAACTTCTACGCCATGCTGCTGGACATCGTCGACTTCTGGCGCCTCGAGTGGCAGCGACCGAAACCGGCCGCCGAGGAGGTGCCGGTCTGGGACTCCCACGGCCTGGATGCGCAGCGCTTCTACAACATGGCCTGCCTGGTCTATGGCAGTGACCCGGAGCACCTTGAATGGGTGCCGGAGGTGACCGGTCTACCGATGGAGCGCGCGCTCTACTGCGATCAGGAATACCAACAGGTACGCAAGGCGGTGGATTGGGTCAGGGGGAGTAACCAACGCGCCGCGATCCAGACCATGCCGCGCTTCCAGGTGATCTACGACCTACCGCCGGTCAACTTGCCGGACGCCGAGGTGCTGATCGCCCAGGTGAGGGCCAGTGGCAGCCTGGAGACGCTGACCCGGCGCGCCAGCGAAATCTTTGCCCTGCCCCGCACCCTGATCCTGCGTCTGAGCAGCTGCGGCATAGCGGACGCTTGGTACAACCGCAACAGCGGTGAACTGATCCTCTGTTACGAGCGACTGCAGCATTTTCGCCAGTTGGCCGAGACCCTGCCGCGCCTGCGCCCACCCGCGATCACCGAGCAGTGAGGCCGGCGGCGTGAGAGCCTGGCCGTGACCCTTATTCGGAAAACCCGGGGCAGAGTCCCGAGCGCGGAAATTGCACATGAAGCGTGCCGCCGAACTCGTCGTCCTCGTGAACACTGGGCCCTGCAAGCGATGGACCGTGGGCGTCTGCTTTGCTCAACGTCATCAACCGCCTGGATTCCCGCCTGCGCGGGAATGACGGAGCAAGGCGTACATCAGCCTCAAAGCAGCATTCATTGACCGCGCACCACCAGAAGATGACGGACGCGGACCTCCACGCCAGCGGTCTGGTAGTGCCTTGCAGCCGCCTCGATGCGCTGCTCGCCGCGCGTCACCCGGTTGTGGTGGCGCAGGTGTTCGAGCCATGACTCATCGAAGAAGAATTCCAGCCAGCGCCTGGGGCTTTCGCTGTCCTGCACCAAGCCCCAGGAAATCGAACCGTTGCGCTTGCGCATGCCGCGCACCTCGACCATGGCCTGCTGGAAGGCCGCCCAGTGCTCAGGGGCAATGTCGTACTCCAGGGTCACCATCACCGGGCCGCGGTCCTGATCTTGGCCCTCGACCAGAATCGGCACCGGCCAGTGCAGGGACGGCGCCAGGTCCTCGGCATCGGTGACTGGCAGGTGGAAGTAGCCCGTAAAGGAAACTCCCAACAGTAGGACGACGCCTGCGGCGAACAGCGCATGGGGGATCGAGGTATGACTGGCGACGAACCCCCAAAGCATGCCGCCTGCCGCCATGCTGCCGAAGAACACCAGGATGTAGACCGACAGCGCCCGCGCCCGGACCCAGCTCGGTACGGCGGTCTGGGCCGCAACCTGAAGGCTGGAGAGCACCGCGATCCAGGCTGCACCGCTGAGCAGCATCACCGGGATCAACAGGCGAAAGTCGCGTAGAAAGGCCAGTGCGAAGAGCACCAGCGCATACAGCGCACTGGCCAGCGCCACCAACCAATCACCCCGGATCGACTCGCGCAGGCGCGGCAGGAACATCGCCCCAAGCACAGCCCCAACACCCACGCTGCCGAGCAGCAGGCCAAAGCCCGCGGCGCTGCCTTGCAGCTCCACTCGCACGATCAGCGGCAGCAGCGACATGCCACCGCTCGCCCCGAGGAAGAACGCCACGGCACGCACCATCACCGCCTGCAAAGGTTTGGAGCCCCGGCTGTAGCGCCAGCCCGCACGAATGGCGCCAAGCAGGCGCTCCGCCGGCAGCACCGAGCGGCTCGGCTCGCGCTGCCAGAAGTACAGCACCGCGATCACCGCGAAGAACGACAGGGCGTTGAGCGCGAAGGTCGCCCACGGCCCGCTTAGGCTGACCAGCACCCCGGCAATCGCCGGGCCGATGGCCCGCGCGACGTTCACCCCGACGCTGGACAGGGCAATCGCCGCCGGCAGATCGGTTTTACCGACTAGCTCCGGCGTCAGAGCGGACCAGGCCGGCATCATCAGTGCCGTACCGATGCCCATCCCGAGGGTCAGTAACAACAGCAACACGACATTCATCTGCCCGCTCAAGGTCAGCAGGGCCAGCAGCATGGCCACCGCCGCCATCCACAGTTGCACCATGAGCAGGTAGTGGCGTTTGTCGACGATGTCCGCCAGGGCACCGGCCGGCAGCGCCAGGAAGAACATCGGCGCCGAGCCCGCCACCTGCACCAGCGCCACATTCATGGGGCTGGCCGACAGCGAGGTCATCAACCAGCCGGCACCGACCTCGTGCATCCAGGTGCCGATGTTCGAGGCGATGCTGGCCAGCCACAACCAACGAAAGGTGCTGTAGCGCAGAGGGCTCCAGGCTGAGGATCGCGTTAAGTCGCTCATGCTCAGAAAGCGAAGCAGGAACAGCCGAAAGCACCCCAGAAACCCTGATAGTCGCTCACCGGCGCCGAGGACAGGCGCGCCCGTTCATGGCTGTGCGCATGCACCGCGCAAGGACCTGAGCATTGGTGAGCCTGGGCCAGCAGCGGCGAGCTGGGCCGCCAGTGCCCGGGCACCCTGACCACCGGCGACCAGTCCGGCAGCACCGGCACGCCAGGTGGCGCCAACTTGTCGAACTCGCCGGCGGCATGCACGACCTTGCCGTCGACGACCGTGAGCACCGATTCGATCCACTTGATCGCCTCGTCCTCGACACTGAAAAAATCCGCCGTGAGCGCGACCAGATCCGCCAGTTGCCCGACTTTGATCTGGCCCTTCTTGCCCTGCTCGGCAGAGAACCAGGCGCTGCCATGGGTGAACAGCTCCAGCGCAGTTTCCCGCGGCAAGCCTTGGGGGTATAGCTCCAGCCCACCCACAGTACGGCCGCTGACCAGCCAATACAGCGAGGTCCAGGGGTTATAGCTGGACACCCGTGTGGCATCGGTGCCGGCGCCGACCGGAATGCCTTCGGCGAGCATGCGCTGGATCGGCGGCGTGCTCTCGGCAGCCTTGGCACCGTAGCGGTCGACGAAATACTCGCCCTGGAAAGCCATACGGTCCTGGATAGCGATGCCGCCGCCCAGCGCCCGCACCCGCTCGATGTTCTTCGGGCTGATGGTTTCGGCGTGATCGAAGAACCACGGCAGCCCTTTGAAGGGGATATCCCGGTTGACCTTCTCGAACACATCGAGCATGCGCGAGATGGACTCGTCGTAGGTGGCGTGCAGGCGGAACGGCCAGCGCTGCTCAACCAGGTGGCGCACCACGGGTTCGAGGTCCTGCTCCATGCTGGCCGGGAGGTTCGGGCGCGGTTCGAGGAAGTCTTCGAAATCGGCAGCGGTGAACGCCAGCATCTCCCCTGCCCCGTTATGCCGCAGGAAGTCATCGCCCTGGCCGTACTTGAGCATGCCGGTCCAGCTTTTGAAGTCGGCCAACTCTTCCTTGGGCTTCTGGGTGAACAGGTTGTAGGCGATGCGTACGCTGAGCTGGCCCTGCTTGGCCAACTCCTGGATCACTGCATAGTCGTCCGGGTAGTTCTGGTAACCGCCACCGGCATCGATGGCGCTGGTGACACCCAGGCGGTTCAGCTCGCGCATGAACTGGCGGGTCGAGTTGACCTGGTATTCCAGTGGCAGTTTCGGCCCCTTGGCCAGGGTCGAGTAGAGAATCATCGCGTTGGGGCGTGCGATCAGCATGCCGGTCGGCTCGCCCTTGGCGTCGCGCTGGATCTCACCGCCGGGCGGGTTCGGCGTGCCGCGGGTGAAGCCGACCACTTTGAGCGCGGCGCGGTTGAGCAGCGCGCGGTCATACAGATGGAGGACAAAAACCGGCGTATCCGGCGCCGCCTGGTTCAGCTCGTCGAGAGTCGGCATGCGCTTCTCGGCGAACTGGAATTCGTTCCAGCCGCCGACCACCCGCACCCATTGCGGAGCGGGTGTGCGCTCGGCCTGGTCCTTGAGCATACGCAGGGCGTCGGCCAGCGCAGGCACGCCCTCCCAACGCAGCTCCAGGTTGTAGTTGAGGCCGCCACGGATCAGGTGCAGGTGCGAGTCGTTGAGCCCGGGGATCACCGTGCGCCCCTTCAGGTCGA
>JBOICE010000011.1:0-3926 GCA_050739815.1 Pseudomonas sp.
TGGCTCGCCATACCCCGTGACTGACGTTGTCCTGAGCGGGATCGAGCAGAACTCCATGTTGAAAATTAAGTCTGTACGCCCTGAAGTATTGACCCTGTTGAGCAGTGCGTTCCTTTTGTTGTGCTGCAACTTTGTGTTGTGGCAACACCTGTTCGCGATTACCTCGAGTGACGGGCAAGGCCTGTTCATGCGGCTGGCCTTCGGGTTGATCGTGCTGGCGATCTTCAACCTGGTGCTCACGCTGTTGGCTTTTCGCTGGCTATTGAAGCCAGTGCTGACGGTCTTGCTGCTGATCAGTGCCGGCGTGGCGTATTTCATGAGTCAGTACGGCGTGCTGATCGACCTCGGCATGTTGCGCAACGCGGCGGAAACCGATGTGGCGGAAGTGCGCGATCTGTTGTCGCTCAAGTTGGCGCTTTATGTCCTGCTGCTCGGTGTGTTGCCGGCTTTCCTGGTCTGGCGCACGCCGGTCGACTACCGAGCTTGGCCGCGCGAAGTGTTGAGCAAGGTCATCGTCGGCGTGGCCTGTGTCGCGGCGCTCGGTGGGGTGGCGCTGGTCAACTATCAGGGGCTTGCCTCGTTATTTCGCAATCACCATGAGCTGCGCTTGCTGGTGGTCCCGAGCAATTACCTAGGCGCTTCGCTGAGTTACCTGCGTGAGCAGATCAGTTCGAGCCAACATCCCTTCCGGCAGCTGGCTGCCGACGCGGTAAAAGCGCCGGTCTGGCAGGCCCATCAGCGCAAGTCGCTGACGGTTTTGGTGGTCGGGGAAAGCGCGCGGGCAGAGAACTTCGGGGTGCTTGGCTAACGCGCGATACCGTCATCATCTCGCTGTGGGTAGATGGCAATTACAAAGCCTGGAAGCGCAAGCGTTTGGAGGCACGGCGGGTTGCACAAGGTCGGGCCAGCGAGAACCAGAACCGGGTCGTCATTCCCGGGTCGGTGATCGAGTCAGAGTTCCGGCAAGCGGGCTTCAACATCATCAGTCATCTCGACTTTCTGCCGGGTTATGCCATGTGGCGCGTCTATGTGCTGCGCAAGGTGTCCTGATCATGGCTAGCGCATCGCTTGAAGGGCTCAATACCTTCGACCGTTGCTGGGCACAGCGGGGCGAGTGGGTCGAGCCGCCCCACCAGCGCAGGATTGGCGACAGCGGCGTGCAGCGGCTGCGCACTAATGACGGCCAACTGCTCTACAGCAAACGCCAGATTGGTCATCTTTATCCTACGCCGCTGCATCCTTTCGGTCGGCCGACAGTGCTGCGTGAGTTGCAGGCGCTCCTGGCGCTCAAGCGCCTGGGGATAAAGGTGCCGGAACTGGTGTATGGCGCTACGCAAAAGATTGCTGGCGAATGGCACGGGCTTTTGGTGACTCAAGCGCTGGAAGGTTTCTCCAGCCTCGAGCAGTGGTACGCCGATGAACTGGCGCAGCGTTGGGGGCGGTGCTGCAGCAACAGATGTTGCAGCAGCTGGCACTCATTCTGGCGCGCCTGCATTTAGCGGGTTGGCAACATGGTGCTTTGTATCCCAAACACATCTTCATCAACGTGCATGAGCGCGAGGGGCCCCGAGTGGAGATCGCTCTGCTCGATCTGGCCAAGTGCCGCCGCAGGCTTTCCAGTCATGTCGCCTCGCGTGGCGATCTGCAACAAATGAGTCGTCATCGCCGACCGCTCGCCGATGGCGATTGGCGAGTGTTCATCGAGGCTGATCGGAACGCCTTCGACAGCGACTACCTCTGAGCTCGTCGCGACTGCTGCAACCGCGCCGCCATGCACTTCAGGAGGCGAGTTGCGAGTCGGTCAATTGGTGTTCTTCGCCGGCATAGAAAGCGCGCACGCGTGGGTCCATGACTGCCCGCCAGAGCGGCGGGAATACCGCCAGAACAATCATCCCGGCATAACCATTGGGCAGTTGCGGGCTGTCATCGAAGTGGCGTAGCACCTGATAGCGGCGTTTGGCATAGGCGTGGTGGTCGGAATGCCGTTGCAGGTGGAAGAGGAAGAGGTTGGTCAGCAGGAAGTTACTGTTCCAGGAGTGGGTCGGATTAGTCCGTTCATAGCGACCGTTCTCCTGTTTGCGCCGGTGCAGGCCGTAATGCTCGACGTAATTGACGATCTCCAGCAGGGTCAGGGCGACAAACGACTGGCCAAGGAAGAACAGCGCACCGAACCAGCCAAACGCCAGGCTGAACCCCAGTAGAAATAGCGCGCTGATGGCGTACCACCAGATCAGCTCGTTGCGCCAGTGCAGGGCTGGCAAGCCTCTGCGCTTCAGGCGCTCGGCTTCCAGGGCCCAGGCATTGCTGAAGTTGTGTTTATAGGCATGTGGCAGGAACGCATACAGGCTTTGCCCGTAGCGCGAGGAAGAGGCGTCTTCCGGGGTGGAAACGTGGACATGATGACCCCGCACATGTTCGACCTTGAAGCCGGCATAACACACCGCGGCAAGCAACAGGCCACCGGCGTTCTGTTCCAGTTGCGGGTCCTTGTGGATGAACTCATGGGCCACGGTAATGCCGATAGCTCCCATCACCGTGCCGACCGAGAGAATCCAGCCTAACTGGCCGACCCAGCTCCAGGCCGCGTAGTTCACGAATACCCAGCCCGCCCAGATCAGCATGCCGAGCAGAAAGGGCACGGTGGCCAGGCTGAGCAGGCGGTAATAACCTTGTTTGTCCATCTGCGGGACGTCTTCGAGTTCATCCGGGTTGGCTGGGTCGCGACCGACAATAGCGTCCAGTAGCGGGACCACCCCGAAGACGATGCCGATCACCAGATAGGCCCAGGAGTCGGCATACTCGCTGCCTTGCGACCAGTAATAACTCAATGGAATGCCAAGCACCGGAACCAGCCAGATCCAATAGCCGACTTTCTTTAAGGCGAGCATCCAGTTGGAAGGTAGGCGTTCAAACATGCTGGGCTCCATTTTATTTTTATGCTGGGAAGGTTGTTTGTAGGATTGTAGGACAATCAGTTTTTCAAACTAGCCCTCGCAGGCCCATCTTTTGGTCAGAAAGCCCATCCACCGCCACCTTGGCCGGGTAACACCCTGTGTTACACTCGCGGCCTGCGCGTTAGCCACGATTTCGAAGGAAAACCATGACGTTCAAGGCACCGGACAGCCTCGCCGAGCAGATCGCTCACCACCTCGCCGAACGCATCATCCGGGGTGAACTCAAGGAGCGTGAGCGCATCCAGGAGCAGAAGGTCACCCAATCCCTCAATGTCAGCCGTGGCTCGGTGCGCGAGGCGCTGCTGATTCTCGAGCGCCGCCACCTGATCACCATCCTGCCGCGGCGCGGCGCCCAGGTGAGCGATCTGACCCCGCACAATGTGCAGAGCCTCTACGACCTGGTGATGGAGCTGTACATCCTGCTGGCCAATGCGGTGGCCGAGCGCTGGAAGACCGAGTCCGACCTGGCGCCCCTGGTCGCCATCCAGCAGGGGCTGATCGAGAGTTCCCAGCGCCTGGACATCGACAGCTTCGTCGACCGCAGCTTCGATGTGATGCGCGCGGCCTTTCCCTTCGCCAACAACCCCTACCTCCAGGAAACCCTGGAGAACCTGCTGCCGGCCATCAGCCGCACCTATCACCTGGCCCTGGAACGGCGCAAAAGCGAGATGGAGCAGTTCCTCAATACCTTCGCCACCCTGTTGCAGGCGGTGATCGCCCGCGATCAGGTGCAGATTCGCGAAGTGCTCAGCGCCTACGGCAAGCACAACTGCAAGCTGGTGCTGGCGACGTTGGCCGAACGCTAAGGAAATAGCTTCTTATGCGGCTGAAGTGCATCAAGCTGGCGGGCTTCAAGTCCTTCGTCGACCCCACCACGGTCAGCTTCCCGAGCAATATGGCGGCGGTCGTCGGGCCGAACGGCTGCGGCAAGTCCAATATCATCGACGCCGTGCGCTGGGTGATGGGCGAAAG
>JBOICE010000012.1:0-6068 GCA_050739815.1 Pseudomonas sp.
GTCGCGCAGCGACTCAGCCCAACACATCCATGCTTACGGCAGTACGACCCTCCGCTGGACTTCGCGGGGCTTAGCCCAACGGAGAGTCGTGCTGCCTACAAAGGCCTCAGCTTTTCACCGCGCGTAATTGGGACACATGTCTAGTCCTGAAATAGGTTGCCCCTTTCCTGGGTGATTTTCGTCGCCCCGATTAGGTGGTTCAAAACGCCCGATGCACCGCATCGGGCGTTTTCTATTGCAGGGCCTGGCGCGGGCGCTCGTGGTTATCAATCAGTACCGATTCGCCCACCATCGTCCGCGCTTGCTCCAGGTTTAGCTGGCGCTGGAGCCACAGTTCGGTCTTCAAGCTGTCGTTGACCCGCTCGGCCAGCGCGTTCTGATAGCAGCCGTAGCCATCGCTCATCGAGCAGGTGACGCCCTGCTTGGCATGCAGCCGCTGATAGCGCGATGCGCAGTCGTGGACGCCACGCTCCGCGCGATGCACCAACGGCTGCCGTGTCCGGCGTCGCCTCAGCGCACGCGCCACTGACTCGGGCCGCAGGCGGTGTTCACGCACTAGCCTGAACAAGCGATCCCCACCGATCTGGAGCTCCTGGCGCGGTTGGCGCTGCAGCCGATAATGCAGCTGGCGCGTACCCAGGCGGGGCTGGCGCAGACGGGCGTGCTGCACGAAGTCCGCCGCCTGCCGGTCCTGGCTCGCGCGGCTATCCTGAGCCTGATTGCGCTGGTAGTAGGCCTGGCGACTCAGCCCCATGAACTGGCAAGCCCTGCTGACGCTCGGACCTTGGACTTGCCTGTGCGTGAGGACTTGCCGGGGCGCATTTTTAGGACAGAAATGCCAGAGTCGTGCTGCAGCACATCGACCACCGCCTCGAAGAACCGGGCCTTCTGGTTGGCCAGGGCGAGTTTCTCTTCAAGCTCGTTGATCCGCTGTTCGGGCGTCAGCGGCAGAAGCGCCTCAGGCATGGCGGCAAGCCTCTTGGAACGGATGGACGCGCCTTCGCGAAGGACATACCGCTGATTTTCAGCGGGAGAAGCTAGACGCCGCTCATGTGAATACCGCGCTAAAGGCCTTGCTCGACACCGAGTCGGTGCGCTGCACCGACGGGGCGGCAGCCTATGCAGCGTTTGCCCGCAGCCACGGAATCACCCACAAGGTAGTGCATGCCCGACCAGGATTACGCGTTCATGAAGCGGTATTTCACCTCCAGAACCTCAACGCCGTCCACAGCCGCTTGAAACGCTGGATGGTTAGGTTTCATGGCGTGGCGACCGAGTAGCTCGTCAACTATCTGGGCTGGCGCCGCATGCTTGAAAGGTATGCAAAGCACATCCAGCCCGAACGTTGTCTGCAAGAGGCGGTTGGACGCCCCTTGCGACAGTTAACGGGTACCTAGGCTTTTTTATCGGCGGGTCAAGCTTTACAACCGCGGGTAGTCGAGGTAGCCGACCGGGCCGGCGCCATAGAAAGTTTCCGGGCGTGGTTCGTTCAGCGGCGCGTCCAGCGCGAGGCGTGCGGGCAGGTCCGGGTTGGCGATAAAGGGAATGCCGAAGGCCACGGCATCCGCCGCGCCGCTGGCCAGCAAGGCATTGGCGCTGTCCTTGGTAAAGCGTTCGTTGGCGATGAACACGCCGCCAAAGGCTTCTTTCAGCTCGGCGCTGATGCTGTCTTCGCCTTGCTTTTCGCGGGTGCAGATAAAGGCGATGCCGCGTTTGCCCAATTCGCGTGCCACATGGCTGAAGGTCGCCGAGCGATTGGAATCGCCCATATCGTGGCTATCGGCACGCGGTGCGAGGTGCATGCCCACGCGACCGGCGTCCCACACCGTGAGCACGGCATCGGTCACTTCCAACAGCAAACGGGCACGGTTCTCTATCGAGCCGCCGTACTGGTCGGTGCGCTGGTTGGTGCTGTCTTGCAGGAATTGGTCGAGCAGGTAGCCGTTGGCGCCGTGGATTTCCACGCCATCGAAACCTGCGGCCTTGGCATTCTCTGCGCCGTGGCGATAGGCCTCGACGATGTCGGCGATTTCCTCGGTCTCCAGGGCGCGCGGGGTGGGGTAATCACGCAGTGGACGGAGCAGGCTGACGTGGCCTTTGGCGGCAATGGCGCTCGGTGCGACCGGGGCTTCACCGTCGAGGAACGATGGGTCGGAGATCCGCCCTACGTGCCACAGCTGCAGGAATATCCGCCCGCCGTTGGCGTGTACGACCTTGGTGATATTGCTCCAGCCACGCACTTGCGCAGCGGACCAGATGCCGGGAGTGTTGGGGTAGCCGACACCCATCGGCGTCACCGAGGTCGCTTCGCTGAGAATCAGCCCGGCCGATGCGCGCTGGGCGTAATACTCGGCCATCAAGGCATTCGGCACGCGGCCTTCGTCGGCGCGGCAGCGCGTCAGCGGCGCCATGATGATGCGGTTTTTCAGTTGCAGGTCGCCAATCGTGATGGGGTCGAAAAGGGTAGCCATGGGATGGAGCCTCCGGTGCGGGGTAATGAGTGGTGATTTATGCGGTGATAGATCAGTCGAGAACGGGCTCGAGGCGAGCCCCGATGCTTAACGTCAGCTGGGTGGCGATCAGTGCCAGCAGCGCCAGTGCCGCGGCGGCCAAAGGCACGCTGGTCAGCCCCAATCCCTGGCTGATCACCAGGCCGCCGATCCAGGCGCCGAGGGCGTTGCCAAGATTGAAAGCGCCAATATTCAGGGTCGAGACCAGGTTCGGCGCGTCCTTGCCGAAGGTCATCACGTTGATCTGCAAGGCCGGCACGGCGGCGAAGGCGGCCATGGCCCAGAGGAACAGGGTGACCTCGGCCGGGATCAGCGCTTGGCTAGTCCAGCTGAACAGGCTGGCGAGCGCGGCGAGGGCGATAAAGACGCCGCACAGGGTGGTTGCCAGACGCCAGTCGGCCAGTCGTCCGCCGATCACATTGCCCAGGGTCAGGCCCAGGCCGATCAACAGCAGGGTCCAGGTCACGCCAGCCGGCGAGACGCCGGTGACTTCGCCGAGTAAGGGCGCGATATAGGTGAACAGGGCGAACATCGAGGCGGAGAACAGCACCGTGGTGCTCAGCGCCAGCCACAGCCCGGCCCCGCGCAAGGCACGCAGTTCACTGCGCAGGTCGGCTTTCTGCTCGTCGCGTTGGGCCGGCAGGTAACGCCACAGGCCGATCAAGGCGAGTACGCCAATCACGGCCACCGCCCAGAAGGTCGAGCGCCAGCCGGCGGCTTGACCGAGCGCGGTGCCCAGCGGCACACCGAGTACATTGGCCAGGGTCAGCCCGGTAAACATCAACGCCACCGCCGAAGCGCGGCGGTTGACCGGTACCAGGCTGGCGGCGACCACCGAGCCGATACCGAAGAAGGCACCGTGGCAGAGCGCGGTAATCACCCGCGCCAGCATCAGCATCTGATAGTCACTGGCCAGGGCGCAGAACAGGTTGCCGGCAATGAAGATGCTCATCAGCGCCAACAGCGCGGCCTTACGCGGCCAACTGGAGGTGACCAGCGCCATGAACGGTGCGCCGATGGCCACGCCAAGGGCGTAACCGGTCACCAGCCAGCCCGCGCCGGGAATCGATACGCCGAGATCGACGGCCACATCAGGCAGCAGGCCGAGGATCACGAATTCCGTGGTGCCGATGGCAAACGCGGACAAAGCCAGGACGAGAAGCGAAATCGGCATGTGCCGGCTCCTTAAAAAATCGATGTGGGGAGAGCAGTGGAGCAGTGGTTTACAACTCGCTGCTCAGGTATTCGAGGAAGGCCTGGATGGTTTCCTCGTTACGCTTGAAGAAGTTCCATTGCCCTACCTTCTTGCTGCTGATCAGGCCGGCGCGCTGCAAGGTAGCCAGATGCGCCGATACGGTGGACTGCGAGAGGCCAGTGCGCTGGTCGAACTTGCCGGCACAGACGCCAATCTCGAACGGATGGTCCTGGTCGGCGAAATACTTCTCCGGCTCTTTCAGCCAGACCAGCATTTCACGGCGTACCGGGTGGGCGAGTGCCTTGATGATTTCGTCGATGTCGATGTCGATGGTCATGTTCGGGTGCCTGTGCGGTGGTATGCCGCTATATCGCAATGGAGCGAACTATATATCGTCATCTAACGATATATAGATTGATTACGCCGATACTGACTATCGACACTCTTGATGCCGGCAACGGGGAAAGCATCGACCATGGCCGTCGATATCCAGGATGGCCGTCGAGGCAGTAAGCTTGAAGCCATGAACTATCTCGCACACCTTCATCTGGGCGGCCAGCAGCCGGCGCAATTGCTTGGCAGCCTGTATGGCGACTTCGTCAAAGGCCCCTTGTCCGGGCACTATCCGGCGGATATCGAGAGGGCGATCCGTCTGCATCGGCGCATCGATGTCTTTACCGACAGTCATCCGCGCGTGTTGCAGGCCAAGGCGCGCTTTCCGGTTGAGCGGCGGCGTACGGCGGGGATTCTGCTCGACCTGTTTTTCGATCATTGCCTGGCGCTGAACTGGCAGGATTATGCCGACGAGCCGTTGCCGAGTTTCACTGCACGGGTTTATCGGGTGCTGGCGGCGGAGCCGGCGTTGCCGGCGCGCTTGGCGCTGATCCTCCCACGCATGGCGGCGCAGGATTGGCTGGGTCGCTACCAGGAGTTTGCGGTGCTCGAACAGGTGCTGCAGGGCATGAGCCGGCGGCTTTCACGACCGCAAATGCTGGAGGGTGCGCTGCCTGAGCTGGAGGCGTTGTACCAGCCGCTCAGTGAAGACTTCCGGCTGTTTTACCCGGACGTGCAGGCGTTCGCGCGCGGGCAGATCGACTCGGCGTAAGGCGCCGAATCGAAGCCGTCCAGGTGCGACTCAAGCGGCGCGACGCAACTGTTCGGCTGCACCGTAGAGTGCATTGCCGACAGCCCGATGAGCCTGTTTGGCCAGCTCGTTGCGCGTCAGCCCGGTGCTCGCGATGGGGGATAGCAACTGCACCCGGACGGCGGCCAAGTCGCTGGAAAGCAGGCGGATCAGGTGCGAGAGCAAATCATCCTCGCCGATGAAGGGGGCAACCGCGCAATCCAGCTGGCCGTCGCGCAGGTAACGGATCGCCACCGGTTGCAAGGGCACGCCGGTCTCGATGGCGCTGTTCAATAGCCGCCCGTGAAAGTTGCGCAACTCGCTGCCATCGGTGGTGGTGCCTTCGGGGAAGATCAGCAGGTCGCAACCTTGCTGCAGGTGCTCCGCCAGTTGCCGGTTGAGCAGGCCGCTATCGCCCGAGCCGCGGCGGATGAACAAGGTGCCGGCCTTCTTCGCCAGCCAGCCTGCCACCGGCCAGCTGCGCACTTCGGCCTTGGACAGGAAGGACAACGGCGCCAACATCCCCAACAGCGGAATATCGGTCCAGGACACATGGTTGCTGAGCCACAGCATAGGCTCGCGCGGCAGCTCGCCCTGCACCTCGACCTTGAATGGCAGCGCGGCGCTCAGACGTATGAGATACCAGCGGGTCAGGCGTTGCCGGATGTGCCGCAGACCGCGTAGTTGCAAACGCTCCAGCAGGCTCATCCAACTGGCCAGCAGCAGGCCGAGTCCGATCACCAGCAACAGACGAGTGATGCGCAGCCACAGCCGCAGCTTGCCCATCACACGGCGGCCTTGAAATGGCGCGCGTAGCGTGGGCATAGCTCGTCACGCTTGAGCAGGATGAACACGTCGGCGACTTGGAAGTCCTGGTCCCAGCACGGCTCGCCGCAGATCTTCGCGCCCAGGCGCATATAGGCCTTGAGCAGCGGCGGCATCTCGGCGATGACGTTGCCCGGCAAATCCAGCGCCGGCAGCGGGGTTTTTGGCTCGGCCCGCAGGTGTTCGGTGCACAGGTAACGTTCGCGCAGGCGCTGCATGATCGCTTGGGCCTGGATGCCACCGTCTTTCATGGAGATGCTGGCGCAGCCCATCAGGTAGCTATAGCCGCCCTCATTCAGCACTTCGGCCAGCTCGCCCCAGAGTACCGCGATGGTGCCGCCGTTGCGGTAAGCCGGGTCGACGCAGGTACGGCCGATCTCCAGTACCGGGCCTTGCAGGTGAGTGAGGCCGTGCA
>JBOICE010000013.1:0-8295 GCA_050739815.1 Pseudomonas sp.
CTGCCGAGCTGGGGTTGGTCATCGTGGCGCCGGATACCAGCCCGCGTGGGCCGGAAGTACCGGGTGATCCAGACGGCGCCTGGGATTTTGGTCTGGGTGCCGGCTTTTACCTGAACGCCACCCAGGAGCCGTGGGCGCGGCATTATCGGATGCACGATTATGTCGTGCAGGAGCTGCCGGCACTGATCGAGGAGCATTTCCCAGTTTCAACTAAGCGTGGCATCAGTGGTCACTCGATGGGCGGGCATGGTGCCTTGGTTTGTGCGCTACGCAACCCCGGGCGTTATCAGTCACTGTCGGCCTTCGCGCCGATCGGCAATCCGTCGTCCTGCCCTTGGGGCGAGAAGGCCTTTTCGCGTTATCTCGGTGAGGATCGTTCGCGTTGGCGCGAGTGGGATGCCTGCGCGCTGCTAGCCGAGGCGACCGAGAAGTTGCCGATCCTGGTTGATCAGGGGGATCGCGACGATTTTCTCGTCAATCAGTTGAAGCCCGAGGCGCTGGAGGCGGCTGCAAAGGCGGCCAATCATCCACTGACGCTAAGGTTGCAGCCGGGCTACGACCACAGCTATTACTTCATCGCCAGCTTTATCGAAGAGCATTTACGGCATCATGCGCAGGCTCTGAAAGGCTAACGCCGGACAAAGCGGTTAGAATCGGGCCCTGACTTTTCAGGGCCCGATTTTTTCATGAGCAGCTTTATGCGTATTGGCCACGGCTACGATGTGCACCGCTTCGGTAAAGGCAACTTCATCACCCTCGGCGGCGTGCGTATTCCCCACATATTCGGGCTGATTGCCCATTCCGATGGTGATGTGCTGTTGCATGCCCTTAGCGATGCCTTGCTTGGCGCGGCAGCTCTGGGCGATATCGGCAAACACTTCCCGGATACCGATCCTCAGTTCAAGGGCGCAGACAGCCGGGCACTGCTGCGCCATGTGCTCGGCCTGGTGCAGGCCAAAGGCTGGAAGGTCGGTAACGTCGATGCCACCATCGTGGCGCAGGCGCCGAAGATGGCACCGCATATCGAGCAGATGCGTGCGGCGATTGCCGCCGATCTTGAAGTCGAATTGGATCAGGTGAATGTGAAAGCCACGACCACTGAAAAACTCGGCTTTACCGGCCGTGAAGAGGGTATAGCCGTGCATGCAGTAGCCTTGTTGGTTGCCCTATGAATGAGTTCGAGTTGCTTGGCCCGCGGGCCCATGGCGAGGCGGCCGGCCGCGCCGTACTGAAAGCTACGGCGGAAGACTTCCAGGTCGATGAGGTCCTGGATATCCCACTGGCCGGTGAGGGCGAACACCTCTGGTTGTGGGTGGAGAAGCGCGGGCTGAATACCGAGGACGCGGCGCGCCGATTGGCGCGCGCTGCCGGTGTGCCATTGAAGCTGATCAGCTATGCCGGCTTGAAAGATCGCCAAGCGCTGACCCGCCAGTGGTTCAGTTTGCATCTGCCGGGCAAGGCCGATCCTGACCTGGCGGCCGCCGAAAGCGAAACGCTGAGTATCCTCAAAGTCGTGCGGCACAAGCGCAAGTTGCACCGTGGGGCTCACGCGGCGAATGGTTTCACCTTGCGCTTGACCCAGTTGACCGGCGATCCCACAGCCCTGGAAGCGCGGCTGCAACAGATCGCAGCTCAGGGGGTGCCGAACTACTTCGGTACCCAGCGCTTTGCTTATCAGGGCGGCAATGTGCTGCAGGCGCGCGATTTCGCCAGTCGCAAAGAGTTACCGGAGCAACGCAACCTGCGTTCACGGCTGCTCTCGGCGGCACGCAGCTACTTGTTCAATCAGGTGCTGGCGGCTCGCGTAGCCGATGGCACTTGGCAGCAAGCACGGGTGGGGGATTTGCTGGCCTTCACCGATAGCCGCAGTTTTTTCCCTGCGGGAGAGGCCGAATGTAGTGATCCGCGTCTGACGATTCTCGATCTGCATCCAACGGGGCCGCTGTGGGGCGCGGGCGAATCACCGACGGCCGGGGCGACTCATATTTTGGAGCAAGCGGTCGCCGAAAGTGAGCCAGCATTGCGCGATTGGTTGGTCGCAGCGGGCATGGCGCACGAACGGCGCATCCTGCGCCTCCCCATTGGCGGTTTGACGTGGCATTATCCTGAGCCTGACATTCTGCAACTGGAATTCGTCCTGCCAGCTGGATGCTTTGCCACCGTAATGGTGCGTGAGCTCGTCGATCTACTGCCGGCAGGGCAGACGGATAACCCATGCGTATTCTGATTTCGAACGACGACGGGGTGACGGCACCTGGCCTCGCCGCGCTGCATGCCGCGCTGGTGGATTATGCCGAGTGTGTAGTCATTGCCCCGGATCAGGACAAGAGCGGCGCAAGCAGCTCCCTGACCCTCGACCGCCCGCTACACCCGCAGTACCTCGCTAACGGTTTTATCAGCGTGAATGGCACGCCTGCCGACTGCGTTCATCTAGGCCTGAATGGCCTGCTGGAGTCGGTGCCGGAGATGGTGGTCTCGGGTATAAACCTGGGCGCCAACTTGGGCGATGATGTGCTCTATTCCGGTACCGTTGCGGCGGCACTGGAAGGACGTTTCATCGGCCGGCCGGCATTCGCCTTCTCGTTGCTGTCGCGTCAGCCGGACAACCTGCCGGCCGCCGCTTACATCGCCCGCAAGTTAGTGGTTGCTCACGACAAGCTCGACCTGCCGCCGCGCACGGTGCTCAATGTGAATATCCCTAACCTGCCGTTGGATCATATTCGAGGCATCCAACTGACCCGCCTTGGTCACCGTGCCCGTGCAGCGGCGCCGGTCAAGGTGATGAACCCGCGCGGCAAAGAAGGCTACTGGATCTCGGTGGCCGGGGATGCCGAGGACGGTGGGCCTGGCACGGATTTTCATGCGGTAATGCAAGGGTATGTGTCAATTACCCCGCTGCAGTTGGATCGCACTTTTCACGAGGCCTTCAGTGGCCTCGATAGTTGGTTAGAGGGCCTGCTCTGATGGCTCGTGGGCAAGACGATATGCAGCACCGCGGCATAGGCATGACTTCGCAGCGCACCCGTGAGCGTTTGATTCAGCGTTTATACGAGGAAGGTTTGTCCAACGCCCGGGTGCTTGAAGTGATTCGCCGCACCCCTCGGCATCTGTTCGTCGATGAGGCGCTAGCGCATCGCGCTTATGAAGATACCGCCTTACCCATTGGGCATAATCAGACCATCTCCCAGCCTTACATGGTTGGGCGTATGACGGAGTTGCTACTGGCGGCCGGGCCTTTGGATAAGGTGTTGGAGATTGGCACCGGCTCGGGGTATCAGACGGCGGTGCTAGCTCAGTTGGTCGAGCGAGTGTTCTCGGTCGAACGCATACAGGTGCTGCAAGATCGCGCGAAAGAGCGGCTGACCGAACTGAATCTGCGCAACGTAGTCTTTCGCTGGGGCGACGGTTGGGAGGGGTGGTCGGCGTTGGCGCCCTACAACGGCATCATAGTCACTGCAGCAGCGGCCGAAGTGCCGCAAGCACTGCTCGATCAACTGGCTCCGGGTGGGCGTTTGGTGATTCCAGTTGGTGCGGGCGATGTGCAACAACTGTTGCTGATTGTCCGTGAAGAGAACGGTTTCTCTCGGTATGTGTTGGACGCGGTACGTTTTGTACCGCTGCTTAGCGGACCCTTGGCATGATCGTTGGTGTGTATCGACTCAAGAAACATCGCTACTTGTTTCACGCCAAGGGTATCGTCAGCAGTGCGGCTGGCTGCGCCGAATAATTTCTGCACACTAGCGAACATGAATTGTCACCAGGATAGGGAGAGGCGGGTGAGTCTCACAGCCATTCAGCAGCGGATTTGCATCGGTGGCATACAGCGTCTACTGAGTGGCCTTGTCCTTAGTGCGCTATTAGCCGGTTGTAGCAGTTCGCCGTCTAGCACTGTTCAGGTGGTCGATCGCAACAACAATCGCGGAGCCTCCACTCCGCAACGCCAAGCCGTAACCAGCGGGCAATATGTGGTGCGACGCGGCGATACGCTTTATTCGATCGCCTTCCGCTTCGGCTGGGATTGGAAAGCGTTGGCTGCGCGCAACAACATTCCTTCGCCTTATACGATTCGTGTGGGGCAGGCGATTCGTTTTGATGGTAAATCGCGTGGCGGGCAATCGGTCGCCGCCACGACTCCTATCGTCGTGACGTCATCTCCGGTCAAAACGCCAGCTGTGCCAGAGCAAACGGCGCCGGTTAACCGCCCGGCTCAGGTGTCTGTCGTGCAGCCCCCAGCCAATACGCCGGTGCAAGCGGTAAGCCGCTCGGCCTCGGGTTGGGCATGGCCTGCCGGAGGCACTTTAATCGGACGTTTTTCCTCAAACGGCAGTTTGAATAAAGGAATTGATATCGCCGGGGAATTAGGACAGCCTATTTTAGCTGCGTCTGATGGTTCCGTGGTGTACGCCGGGAGTGGTTTACGGGGCTACGGCGAGTTGGTAATCATCAAGCACAGCGATACCTACGTGAGCGCCTACGGCCACAACCGCAGGCTTTTGGTACGGGAGGGACAGCAGGTCAAAGTTGGACAGACAATTGCCGAAATGGGTTCCACAGGGGCCGATCGAGTGAAACTCCACTTTGAGATTCGCCGACAGGGCAAACCCGTAGATCCACTGCAATTCCTGCCTCGCCGTTGATCAGCTGTCAGCCCGCTCCACCATGTAGGAGGACGGGCTCAGGTGTTGCCACGGAAATAAGGTGCCGCCAGAGCTTGCTGTCGAACTCAGCAAGGGACAACAAAAATGGCACTCAACAAAGAAGCGCCGGAGTTTGACTTAGATGATGAAGTGCTTCTTATGGAGCCCGGCATCGTCTTGGATGAAGTGTTAAGTGAGGAGTCCGAAGCTCCTGCCAAGCGCACCAAATCCAAACACTCCACCTCACTTAAGCAACACAAGTACATCGACTACACACGTGCGCTAGACGCAACTCAGCTATACCTCAACGAAATTGGCTTCTCCCCCCTACTTACTCCAGAAGAGGAAGTGCACTTCGCGCGGTTGGCGCAGAAGGGCGATCCGGCTGGGCGTAAGCGCATGATTGAAAGTAACTTGCGCCTGGTGGTGAAGATCGCCCGACGCTACGTGAATCGCGGTCTGTCGCTGCTGGATCTAATCGAAGAGGGCAACCTTGGCCTGATTCGGGCGGTGGAGAAGTTCGATCCTGAGCGTGGTTTCCGTTTCTCGACTTACGCTACCTGGTGGATTCGGCAAACAATCGAGCGGGCCATCATGAATCAGACCCGGACGATCAGGTTGCCGATTCATGTGGTCAAGGAGCTGAACGTTTACCTGCGCGCTGCGCGTGAGCTTACGCAAAAGCTCGACCACGAGCCCTCGGCGGAAGAGATTGCCAGCCTACTGGAGAAACCAGTCGGTGAGGTCAAGCGTATGCTGGGGTTGAACGAGCGCGTGTCCTCGGTGGATGTTTCCCTTGGACCAGACTCCGACAAGACCTTGCTCGATACCTTGACCGATGATCGCCCGACCGACCCTTGCGAGTTGTTGCAGGACGATGATCTATCGCAGAGCATTGACCAGTGGCTGTCGGAATTGACCGATAAGCAGCGTGAGGTCGTGGTCCGGCGCTTTGGGTTGCGTGGCCATGAAAGTTGCACCTTGGAGGAGGTTGGCCAAGAGATTGGTCTGACCCGCGAGCGAGTGCGACAGATTCAAGTGGAGGCGCTTAAGCGTCTACGTGAAATTTTGGAGAAGAACGGCCTTTCGAGCGACGCTCTGTTTCAGTAATTGTTTAATGCTCCAACAAAAACCCGGCTTTGGCCGGGTTTTTTATGGTTTTTACGGGTTTCCGAGGGTAAGCGAATGGGCATCACACCTTGCCGGCTGGATCCCAGTTGTGCGGCAGCAACTCGGCCAGTGCACTGGCTTTTTGCGTCGGCAGGCGCGTGAGCACGTCCTTCAGGTAGGCGTATGGATCATGCCCGTTCAGGCGGGCTGACTGGATCAGCGTCATCAACGCCGCCCCCCGCTGACCACTGCGCAGCGAGCCGGCAAACAGCCAGTTGGAGCGCCCCAGGGCCCAGGGGCGAATCTGGTTCTCGATCCAGTTGTTATCGATGGGCAGGTTGCCGTCATCCAGGTAGCGCCCCAGCGCTGCCCAGCGTTTAAGGCTGTAGTCGAGCGCCTTGGCGATGGCGCTGCCTTCCGGCACCTTTTGCCGCTGCCCAAGCATCCAGCTGTGCAGGGCATCGATGATCGGCCTGGCCTTGTCCTGGCGCAGCTGCCGGCGCTGTTCGGCGAGCAGTTCCCGCCCTTCGCGCTCCACCTCATACAGCTGGCCGATGTACTGAAGCGCCTGCTCGGCCAGTTGGCTCTTGTTGGCAACATGCAGGTCGAAGAACTTGCGGCGTGCATGGGCCATGCAGCCGATCTCGGTCATGCCCAGTTCGAAGCAGGCCTTGTAGCCGGCAAAGTCGTCGCAGACCAGTGTGCCTTTCCACTCGCCCAGGAAGTTGCGAGCATGCTCGCCGGCACGGCTCGGGCTGAAGTCGTAGACCACGGCTTTGAGGTCGGCGAAGGGGCTGGGTGCATAGGCCCAGACATAGGCTCGCTGGGTTTTCTTGGTACCTGGGGCGAGCATCTGCACCGGGGTTTCGTCGGCGAGGAGGACGTCCTGCTGGAGCAGGCAGTCGCGCAGGGCATCGACCAGCGGTTGCAGCTGGACGCCGCAAGTGCCAACCCACTGCGCCAGCGTGGAACGCGGGATGGCCAGCCCGGCGCGGGCGAAGATCTTTTCCTGGCGGTACAGTGGCAGGTGATCGGCGAATTTGGCCACCATGACCTGGGCCAGCAGCCCGGCAGTCGGGATGCCCTTGTCGATCACCTGGGCGGGCACCGGCGCCTGGATCAGCGTTTCGCACTCGGTGCAGACCCACTTGCCGCGGATATGCCGCTCAACGGTGAAGGTGCCCGGGGTGTAGTCGAGTTTCTCGCTGACGTCTTCGCCGATGCGCTTGAGCTGGCAGCCACAGGCACACTGCGTGTTATCCGGCTCGTGATGGATCAGCGTGCGCGGCAGTTCGGCCGGCAAGGGCAGCCGCTTGGGTTGCTGGCGTGCCTCGTGCTTGGCAGGGGCCGGTCGTGCCGTTTCAAGCTCCGCCTCGATGGCGGCGATGTCGGCATCGATCATCTCGTCCAGCAGATTGAGCTGGTCGGCATTGAGTTGCTCGCTACGCCGGGCAAAACGGTGGCGCCGCAACACGGCGATCTCAGGGTTCAGCCGCTGGTTGAGCGTTTCCAAACGGTCGACGCGCTGGGTCAGCTGCGCAGCCAGCTCGCGCAGTTGTTCGGACGTCAGGTGATCGAAAGCGACAGGATTCAAGGCGCCGAGTGTGAGGATTTCTGGCTCCTTCGGCGATAGGCCATTGGCCTAATTGCACCCCGGCTACACGAGCGTGATCTCGGCAGCGGGCCCGACGCGCTGCCAGGGTAGTCCGAGCACCAGGGCCTGCAACTGCTCGAGGTTGAGCTCCAACTGCTGCCCCTGCCAGTTGCCCGACCAGACGAAGCGCCCCCGGTTCAGTCGGCGGGCCGCCAGCCAGATGCCGAAGCCATCGTGAACCAACACCTTCATCCGGTTGGCGCGCTTGTTGGTGAAGAGGTAGGCACAGTGCGGCTGCGCCGCACCGAACACCTGGACGACCCGAGCCAGCGCCGTTTCGGTGCCGGCGCGCATATCCAGCGGCTCGGTGGCCAGCCAGATGCGCTCGATGCGGATCATTTCAGCAACTCGCGCAGGAAGCGGGCGCAACCTTCAGGATCGTTGCCCGGCCACTGCACCGACAGCTTGCCGGCCCGATGAGGGATGCCGATCTGGATGGCCATGTCGGCCGTACTTGGGATAGCCGGCAGGCTCGGAGCAAGAGGAATCGGAATGAAGCCGGATGGTACGGTGGGCAGCTGTGCCTGCAGGCGACGAATCCACTTGTGCACGAGGTTGGCGTTGAGTCCGTGGCTCAAGGCCACGCCGGCGACCGAGGCGCCGGGCTGAGCGCACTCATCGACGACCTGTGCCTTGAAGGTTTTGGGGTAGGAACGGCGTTGGCCTGGCACGGGAGATCCTCCGCAAGGGGCTTGAGATGGTGTCCACCAAAAACAGGTGGACACCATGCCGCTACCTAGAGGAATCGGGGAGGTGTGTTGGCCGGACGCTTAGTGCGCCAGTTAAAGCTGGCGGAGGATAGTCGATGAAAGTTCGATACTGGTAAGAAATGGCGAATCAACCAGACCCCGAGTCATGCACGTTGCATCGTGAGGTGCAGGGTGAAGCGTTGAC
>JBOICE010000014.1:0-4082 GCA_050739815.1 Pseudomonas sp.
GCAGTAGCCTGGCGTTCTGCTTCGCGTTTTGACTCCCGTTCAGCATCTCGGGTGGCGAGAGGGTCAGCGCCGGTAGCGAGTATTTTTCGTTGGTGCGCTGCGAGTTGGCGAGCTTCGCTGAGTGTCACGGTTGGGTAGGGGCCAAGACCCATTTCACGGCTTCGCGCTTCCAGTTTGTAGCGAAAGATCCAGCTCGTGCTTCCGCTTTTGGATACCTGAAAATAAAGTCCGTCGCCGTCATTGGTTTTCCCGGGCGCTGATGTTCTAGCCAGGGACTCAATCGTCTTGCTCGTTAACTTGCCCATAGCGATTTCTCATCCGACTCACACTTTCCAACCCACACTCTGACCCACACCTTGGCGGCGGATTTTACGGGTCTTTCGTGGATGTCCTGAGACAGATAGTACGGAGTGACCCCAGTATTTTCTAGGGCTTGTAGACGTTGGTGGATTTCTGTGGGAATTAAAAAGCCGGCTTGTGGCCGGCCTTTCGGGGGTGGGCTTGGCTTATTTTTGGTAAGCCGCAACCGCCTTGAGAATTTCGGCGCGGGCGGCGTCAGCATTGCCCCAGCCTTCGACTTTGACCCATTTGCCTTTCTCGAGGTCTTTGTAGTTCTCGAAGAAGTGCTTGATCTGCTCGAGCAGCAGAGCTGGCAGGTCGGTGTATTCCTGCACGTCCTTGTACAGCACGGACAGCTTGTCGTGCGGTACGGCGAGCAGCTTGGCATCGCCGCCGGCTTCGTCGGTCATGTGCAGTATGCCAACTGGACGCGCGCGGATCACCGAGCCTGGGGCTACCGGATACGGGGTCACGACCAGCACGTCGAGGGCGTCGCCATCGTCGGCCAGGGTGTTGGGGATATAGCCGTAGTTGGCGGGGTAGAACATCGGCGTAGCCATGAAACGGTCGACGAACAGGCAGTCGGTGTCCTTGTCGATTTCGTATTTGATCGGCGCATGGTTGGCCGGAATCTCAATGGCGACGTAGATGTCGTTCGGCAGGTCTTTGCCGGCCGGGATCTTGCTGTAGCTCATGGGTGATGGTCCCTGGGTTGGCCAAACAGGCTTTGACCTCTGTGGCTCAGGTCAAAAAGTGGGCGCGATTATAGGCATATTCCCTGGCCGTTACCATGCTTGAGCGCTTAGCCATTGGTCGCGTGGGGGTAGCCGGGCTGGCTGGCCTGCAGCAGACGCAGCCGCGCCAGTGGGTCTTGGCGGTAGAAGGCTTTCAGTTGTGCGTACACCGCTGGGTAGGCATTTTCCAGCAAATCCGGGGCGCTGAAGAAGTATTCGCTGGTGACGGCGAAGAACTCGCCGGGGTTTTCCGCCGCGTATGAGTCGATCGGCGTGTGCGCGTCCGGATGCCGGTCGAGACGGGCATTCAAGTCGTCATAAGCGCTCTGCATGGCGTGGGACCAGTCGTCGAGGCGCATATCGCTGTGCAGCGGCGGCAGGCCGTTGGCATCGCCGGTTAGCATGTCCAGCTTGTGCACCAGCTCGTGGATCACCAGGTTGTAAGCATCCCAGCCGCCGCTGCCGAGCACTCCGGGCCAGGCCAGGATCACCGGGCCGTGCTGCCAGGCCTCGCCGCTGTGCTCGCCCCGCCACTCATGCACCACGCCACTGGAGTCGCGATGGCGCTGCGGGCTGACGAAGTCATCCGGGTAGAGCACCAGTTCGTGAAAACCCTGGTACCAGTCCAGGTCGGCCAGGTGCAGCAGGGGCAGTTGTGCTTGGGCGGCCAGCAGCAGGCGCTCCTCGGCGCCCAGCTCAACGCCGGGCAGCGCGGTCAGGTGCTTGGCATGCAGGAACAGCACGGCCCGCTGGCGCAGGCGTTGGTCTTCGGCGACGGACAGGCCGTCGAGAATCGGCAAGCGTTGGCGTATGCGGGCCCAGAGCGCGGGATCAACTGGATGCTTGGCGAGGATGCGGCGGTGACGCCAGGAGCGGAGAAGCCACATAGGCGCGGGCTCGTCAGTTGGATTGTTTGGCGTCGTTACTCCGCGGCGCCGGGTGCAGTCGGTGGTTCACCCAGCCGATCAGCATGGGCACCAGGGACAGGCCGATGATGGCGATGATGACCAGGGTGAGGTTCTGTTTGATAACCGGCACATTGCCGAAAAAGTAACCGAGGGTCACCAAGCCGCCGACCCAGGCCAGGGTGCCGGCCACGCTGAAGGCCAAGAAGCGTGGGTAGGGCATTCTGCCAACCCCGGCGACGAAGGGCGCAAAGGTCCGCAGGATCGGCAGAAAACGCGCCAGGGTCACGGTTTTACCGCCGTGGCGATCATAAAAGTCGTGGGTGCGTTGCAGGTAGTCGCGGCGGAAGATTTTTGAGTCGGGGTTACGGAACAAGCGCTCACCCACAGTGCGGCCGATCAGGTAGTTGGTACTGTCGCCACTGATCGCCGCCAGCATCAGCAGCCCGGCCAGCAAGAACGGGTCCATGCTGCCGCTGGCGCAGAGGGCGCCAGCGATAAACAGCAGGGAGTCGCCGGGCAGGAAAGGCGTCACCACCAGACCGGTCTCGCAGAAGATCACCAGAAACAGAATGGCGTAGATCCACACACCGTAATTGGCGACCAACAGGTCCAGGTAGACGTCGAGGTGCAGGATAAGGTCGAGCGGGTTGAATTCCATATAACGCCTGTTTCGCAACGCGGGAGTCGATGCACTGGCCTGGTTGGCGCCGGCGCTGAAGTCGGAATTATAAGGGCAAGGGCAGGTCGCGGCGCTTCAGTTTGTTGCAGCGGTTGTCCGCTCTTGCGACGAAGGGGCACTGCTGGTGCGGCTGAACGGCGGGTTAGCCAAGCGCAACGCTGTGACTGCTGGTTGGAAAGGCCGTGAGCGGTGGTGCACGAACAGGTTGCGGGCATAGAAAAGCCGGCTTGTGGCCGGCCGTTCGGGGAACTTGTTTTTGCTAGGCCGTAACGTTGTGCGGTTCAAAGGACCGCCCGGCGACAGCCCTGAAGCAGGCGTTGGCAATCAGTCGCTGTTGATCGGTAGCACGTAGTTCTTGAACTGAGTGTCTTCGCGAAAGCCGATCGACTCATAGACCCTCTGCGCCACTTCGTTGTTGCTGCTGGTGGATACGCGCATCCGCACGGCCTGGGTCTCCCTGGCCATCTTCTTGGCGGTTTGCAGCAAGCGGTCGGCGACGAGCTGGCGGCGTGCGTCTTCGGCGACGTAGATATCGTTGAGAATCCACACGCGCTTCAGCGACAGCGAGGAGTAGCTCGGGTAGAGCTGGCAGAAGCCGAGCAGCTTGTCATCCTCATCGGCCAGCGCCATATAGATCACCGACTCTTTGCGGCGCAGGCGCTTCTCGAGGAAATTTCTCGACGAGTCGGGAAAAGGTAGCTCGCCATAGAACTCTCGGTATTTGACGAACAGCGGAGTCAGCAGATCCAGATGCTCCAGGGTGGCTTGGACGATGCGCATGGTAGGCCTCGACTGCAATTTAAGTGGGGCAGAACTGGCAGTACAGCGCAGCTGCCAGCGGTTGCACCGATGCTGCCTAAAGCCTGTAGAAAGCGCAATCCAAGCAAGCGTTTGATTTTGTCGGGAGAATCAACGGCCTTTTGCCTGGTTTTGCCCTGCTCGGCTTGCAGCCCTAAGGAGAGGCTGCGTTTATGGGCGCAGGCTCAGCTTGCCGAGCTTGACTGGGGTAGGGCACCTATTGGTGGCTGGCAGCGTTCGCTCCTGGGTCGCTCTTCAGCCCCTGTTTTTTGGATTCTGTGGCTCCGCAAGGAGGAAATTGTCGGTCATGCCCCGACCTTCTCCTGACTCCAGGGTCTGCACTTCGGCCTCATCTTTCAGCTTGACCCCGGACAGCTGGCGTCGACAGGCCTCGCGCATCAGGTACAGCAGGCGGTGCACGGCCATGCCGTAGCTCAAGCCTTCCAGGCGCACGTTGGAGATGCAGTTGCGGTAGGCATCGGTCAGGCCGACCCTGGGCGCATAGGTGAAGTACAGGCCGAGGCTGTCCGGCGAGCTCAGGCCAGGGCGTTCGCCGATCAGGATCACCACCATGCGCGCGCCGAGCAGTTCGCCGATTTCATCGGCCACCGCGACCCGGCCTTG
>JBOICE010000015.1:0-7171 GCA_050739815.1 Pseudomonas sp.
CTTCAAGACAATTTGCTTGCCGCTGACGTGCATTGATGAGCAAAAGCAGATCGCACAAGAGCTTGATGAAAAATTTTCCGTCATCGAGCAACTCGAACAAACCATCGCCAACTCCTTGCAACAGGCCGAAGCCCTGCGCCAGTCGATCCTGAAAAAGACCTTCTCCGGCCAACTGGTTGCGCAGCACCCCGACGATGAGCCGGCCAGCGTGCTGCTGGAGCGCATCCGCGCCGAACGCGCTGCGCAACAGCCAGCCACAAAGCGTGGCCGCAAGGTTGCCAAACCAGCATGAAGCGCCAGCAACAGGCGCCCTGCTGCCCTGGCAGCACGGCCAGCCAACCACATCCATTCGGCCTGACCACTGAAGGACAGGCATATCCGTATTCAAGGAGCAACACGCCATGAGCACCTTCGACAGCACCAAGGTTGCCCTGCCAGACATGATCCGCGACATCACCGCAGGCAAGGTCCAACTGCCCGACTTCCAGCGCGGCTGGGTGTGGGACGACAGTCATGTGCGCTCCCTGCTGGTCAGCGTGGCGCGCTCCTTCCCGGTCGGCGCGGTGATGCTGCTGGATACCGGCGGTGAGGTGCGTTTCCAGGTCCGCCCCATCGAGAATGTCGATTTCCCCGCTGGCATTCCCGAGCCGGAAAAGCTGATCCTCGACGGTCAGCAGCGTCTGACCTCGCTGACCCAGGTGCTGGCACTGAACAAGCCGGTGAAGACCTTCGACGAGAAGGGCAAGCGCATCGACCGCTATTACTACATCGACATCAACAGGGCGCTGGAAGCCGAGCAGTTGGAAGACACCATCATTGCCGTCGAGCAGAGCCGCCAGTTGAAGACCAACTTCGGTCGCGATGTCGCGCTGGATCTCTCCACGCTCCAGCTCGAATGCGAACAGCTGTACTTCCCATGCAACCAGATCCTCAACTCGGATGCCTGGGAAGAAAGCTTGCAGGAGTATGCTCCGCAGCACTTCGGCACCTACATGCAATTCCGCAAGCGGATACTGAATGCCTTCCGCAGCTATCAGTTGCCGGTCATCGCCCTCGGCAAGACCACCAGCAAGGAGGCGGTTTGCCTGGTGTTCGAAAAGGTGAATACCGGCGGCGTGCCGCTCTCGGTCTTCGAGCTGATCACCGCTACCTTCGCTGCCGACAACTTCAATTTGCGCGACGACTGGTATGGTAGCGAACTGCGCAAGGTGCCCGGCCGCCGCAGTCGCCTGGCAGCCGAGCCGCTGCTGAAGGCCATCGAGCCGACTGACTTCCTGCAGGCAGTTTCCCTGCTCAACTCGTACGAGCGGCGCCAGGCTGACATCGCTGCCGGCAAGCTCGGCAAGTCCGCCGCTGGCGTCAGCGCCAAGCGTGTGGCGTTGCTGTCGCTCAAGCTGAACGAGTATCAGCGCTGGACTGATATCGTTGAGCAGGGCTACAAGCGCGCCGCCCAGTTCCTGCGCAAGGAATGCTTCTTCACCGTGCGCGACATGCCCTACCGCACACAGATCGTGCCGCTGGCCGCCGTGCTGGCCATGCTCGAAGAGCGCTGGCTGGAGCCTCGCGTTCACGACAAGCTCAGTCAGTGGTTCTGGTGCGGGGTACTCGGGGAATTGTACGGTGGCGCCGTGGAAACCCGCATCGCCAACGATTTGGAGGATCTGCTGGCCTGGATTGGTGGCGAGGGCGAGACACCTCGTACCGTCTACGAGGCAGCCTTCCAGCCTAATCGCCTGCTGACCCTGCGGTCGCGCCTGAGTGCCGCCTACAAGGGGCTGAACGTGCTGGTGCAACGCGAGGGTGCGCGTGACTTTTTCTGGAAAGCCCGCATCCAGGAGCTGGACCTCGAAGAGATCGCCCTGGACATCCATCACATCTTCCCCAAAGCCTGGTGTGCGGCGAACGACATCAAGCCGGCAGTCTACGACTCGATCATCAACAAGACCGCCATCTCCTACAAGGCGAACCGCATGATTGGTGGCAAGGCGCCCTCCAGCTATCTGAAGAGCGTGCAGGAGCACGCCCAGGTGCAGATGGACGACGAAGCCATGAATGCCATCCTGAAATCCCACTTCATCGACCCGCAGAGCATGCGCGCAGACGACTTCGAGCGGTTCTTCGCCGAGCGCCAGCAACGCCTGCTCGCTATCGTGGCGCGAGCCATGGGCAAGCAGGCAGACAGCAACGTCCCAGTGCTGGACGATGAAGAAGACTTTGAGTGTGAAGAAACAGAGATAGCGCAATGAGTACCGACGCCATCGTCTCCAAGGTCTGGAGCTTCTGTACCACCCTGCGCGACGACGGCGTGGGTTACGGCGACTATCTGGAGCAACTGACCTACCTGATCTTCCTGAAGATGGCCGACGAGTACGCCAAGCCGCCCCACAAGCGCGACATCGGCATTCCGGAGGGCTACGACTGGCCGAGTCTGACCAGCCGGCGCGGCGTCGATTTGGAGGTCCATTACGTCACCCTGCTGCGCGTGCTGGGCGGCATGCAGGGCCTGCTCGGGCAGATCTTCACCAAGGCGCAGAACAAGATCCAGGGCCCCGCCAAACTGACCCGCCTGATCAGCATGATCGACGAGACGCGCTGGGTGAAGCTTGGCGCCGACGTGAAGGGCGATATCTACGAGGGGCTGCTGGAGAAGAACGCCGAGGACACCAAGTCCGGTGCCGGCCAGTACTTCACCCCGCGCGCGCTGATCCGCGCTATGGTTGACTGCGTGCGTCCCGCGCCGGGCAAGACCATCGCTGATCCGGCCTGCGGTACGGGCGGCTTCTTCCTGGCCGCCTATGAATTCCTCGCCGCCAATCAGGCGTTGGACAAGGAACAGAAAGCCTTCCTCAAGAATTCGACCTTCCACGGCAACGAGATCGTCGCCAGCACCCGGCGCCTGTGCCTGATGAACATGCTGTTGCACAACATCGGCGAGATCGACGGCCAGAGCAGCATCTCGCCCAATGACGCGCTGATCGCCGACGACGGCCGGCGCTTCGACTATGTGCTGGCCAACCCGCCGTTCGGCAAGAAAAGCTCGATGAGCTTCACCAACGCCGAGGGCGAGGAAGAAACTGACGAGCTGACCTACAACCGCCAGGACTTCTGGGCGACCACATCGAACAAGCAACTCAATTTCCTCCAGCACATCCGCACCATGCTCAGAACCAGCGGCCAGGCCGCCGTGGTGCTGCCGGACAACGTGTTGTTCGAGGGTGGCGCCGGCGAAACGGTACGCAAGAAGCTGCTGGAAACAACCGATCTGCACACCATTCTGCGTCTGCCCACTGGGATCTTCTATGCTCAGGGCGTGAAGGCCAACGTGCTGTTTTTCGATAACAAGACGGCCCGCAAGGAACCGTGGACGCGGGAAGTGTGGATCTATGACTACCGCACCAACATCCACCACACGTTGAAGAAGAAGCCGCTGCGCTTCGAGGATCTGCAGGATTTCATCACCTGCTACCACCCGGAAAACCGCCACGAGCGCCAGGAAACCTGGCACGCGACGGACAACCCAGAAGGCCGCTGGCGCAAGTACAGCCTTGAGCAGATCCTCGCTCGCGACAAGACCAGCCTCGACATCTTCTGGCTCAAGGACAAGTCGCTGACCGACCTGGAGAACCTGCCAGAACCGGACGATCTGGCCGAGGAGATCATTGAGAACATCGAGGCGGGGCTGAACAGCTTCCGGGAGATTCTCAAGGGCATCGCATAGCGCCAATCAGAGCGGGGACTTTTACATGAGCAGGGAACGCAAACCTGACGCCGTGTTCGACGAGGGAACTTACGCGAAGGCCAAGCCGCTGTTCATAACAGTCGCCAGTGATTTGAAAGATGCCCGCCTCGATCTGCGCGAAACTATGACCGCCGTAGTTCGAATAGTGGTCGACCGACTCGGCGTAGATGCCGCGCAGAGCATGAAGCCCTATGTCTTGCGCTTCATCGCTGAACTGCGCGACGGGGCTGTCACCCTAGACGAGGGCAGCAGAACACGGATGACACCGGAGGACAGCAAATCAAAGCAATTCACCATGGAGGGATCACGGATGCGCATCGAGCAACACATTGTTGCCTCTTGGGCTGCCAAGCTTAGCGAGCGGGCGGTGAATGATGTGGTTCTCCACCTTGAGGGGATGGAGGCGACCCTGTCTGGAGACTCGGGCCTGGAAAATGTGTGGGAAGAAGTATGTGCCCAGGTCCAACGTGAGGAGTCCATTGACTGGTCGATCTATGAAGACATCATCGTGGATCTGCTTCATTCCGTCGTAAAAGCGTTGGACAGAGATGCCCAGTTGGCGCTGTGGGCCGTCACCGATGCTGGCTGGGACTACATCTACGATCACCATGCGGATAAGAACGGTGCCGTTGGCGCTCCGCTGGATATCGGCGCCATCGTGGCCAAGCTGAAAGAGGACGTACTGTCTGCGGCTGCCGATTACGAAAGCCCGAGTCTCTATCGTTATATCTGGGGTGAGGATGACCCCGAATATGACGAGGATGAAGAGTACGAGGAAGACGAGGACGAGGACGAGGCTGATGCTGAAGAGGAAAGCCAAGAGGATGACGACTTTGAAGATCCCATCATCTTCGGTATCCACCGTGAGCAGATAGAGACCTTCGACCTGGAAAGCTCGCTGAGCTTTCTTCGGACACTGGTGCCGATCCGAGACCCTCGCCATGTATGGAGCTGCAAGGGTGCGTTGTCCCTGGTCATCGCTGGTTATGATGACGATCCCCGCGAGCTTTTCGAGATACCAGAGGTGTGCCGCTACCTGCATGGTCTCGATCAGGAGTGGCCATTCTGGTTCTTCTTCCTCACTCCGTCCTCGATCAGGCTGGTCGGAATGTGCCTGGCATCTGCCGTCACGGTTGCCCCTGGCAAGGTATACATGCCGCCGGAGAACTTTTACCGCTTCATGGAGCGAGGCTTCGGAGCGGTCAATCACCTTTTTGACCTTTACGGCTTCCCGGAGTCGGAAAGTGAAGCGCTGTCGGCTATGGTCTCGCAGATATTCTCAGCCTGAGAGGAGGGGCTACCCCAGGTTCTGACGGCAGTGCTCCTGCTCCCGAAGCGTGTGTGCCAGCTCTCTGAGCAGTGGCCGAACTCCTCCTTTCCAGGCGTTGTGCGAGGCAGTAACCTTGCCTTCAGCGCTTTTTGGCCCGGTGCTTAGCTCCCATGGTCGCCATTGCTGGATCAGCTCTGCCTGCCGGGCTCGCCGCTCGGGTGTCCATCCGTTCGCCATGCTCCACCTCCAATAGTTCGTTTGGCGCCTTGTGTTTTTTCGCGTGCGCGAGGGTTTTTCGGCGTTGTTGTTCAAGCCAAGGTCCCCGCCGCGCAGTGGGCGCACATGGTCCGGCTGAATTAGGAGTGCGCAATTTTGCGCAGTCGTCCTGCACCGGCCAAATAAAGTGACTAGACGGCTACTTTTACCAATCCGGCTACTTCCATTTTTTGACCAATCTGCCCTCAGCCTACAAATAGCTATGCTCTATTGGTTGATTGACTTATTGAGCGAAAAATCTATCATCAGTTTCAGATTGAGCCCCTACGCGCGCCACCTCCGAAGCCCGGCCCCTGCCGGGCTTTTTCATGTCCGCCGCCAGAACCATTGGAGCGACCAGACGAAGCCGTTAAGCCAAGGCTGCTGCCTGCGCGAAGGGCGCGGCGAACTGACGACGTGCCAGTATGCGCAAGAAGAACCCCAGCAAGACCACCGTTTAGACCCAGGACTTTGCCGCCATGGTGCGCATGGCCGAGGGCAACCGCCCGGCCTGTACGCCACCTATCGCACCAGCGGCCGGACCTTCACCGAGCGCGATGCGCCAACCCAGGAAGGAAGCTAAGCCGTGACCAGCAAGCCCCCCACCGACAACCCGGCGGCCAAGCCAGCGGAGCCGACCAAGCCCAAGCGCGGCCCCGGCCGCCCGACCACCTACAGCGCGGAAATGGCCGAGCGCATCTGTGCCGCGCTGATGGAGCCCTGTTCGCTGAACCGCCTGTGCAAACGCCCAGGCATGCCGGCGCGTGCAGTGGTCTGCCGCTGGTTAATCAGGCACGAAGAATTCCGCCTCGCCTACCAGGCGGCCATGGCGGTGCGTATTGATCTGGTCGTCGACGAAACGCTCGACATCGCCGACGACGCCGAGCTTGACCCGGCGGCGATCAGCAAGGCCAAGCTGATGATCGACAGTCGTTGGCGGATGGCCGAGCGCCTGGCCGCGCGCAAGTACGGAATCAAGCAGCAGGTTGAAACCAGCGTCACCCAACTGACCCATGAGCAGTGGCTGGAGCGCCTGGCTTGACCGCCGTAGTCCTGCACAACGAGCTGGCCATCCGACAGCGCGCACTGGAAAAGAGGCCAGTAAATGGCCGTTCGAGCCCAGTGTGAGAAGAACCTGCTGGCCAACACGCGCCCGATGACCCGCAGCAGCCTGCGCCCGCATGAGGCGCCCCTGGCCGCTGCGCTGTTCACTAATCCGCGACCGACCGACCGAACGCCGCACTGCCTGGGACTTCGCTCAGGCACCAGCCGCATGCTCGGCGCCATCAACTCGATGCTGGTGGAGATGATGGCCGCCATTGCCCGCAAGGACTATGAGCAGCGCCGCGAGCGCCAGGCCCAGGGCATCAACAAGGCGAAGGCCGAAGGGAAGTACAAGGGGGCGCCCGGTGGATGCCGATCTGCACAAGCGCGTCACCGAGCTGCTGAACGCCGGCCTGGGCATCCGGGCGACAGCGCGCCACGCCGATTGCAGCAGCACCACCGTTCTGCGCATCCGAGATGCTCAAGCAGATCAGGGCGCCCCTGAGCAGCCCAGGGCTACGCGCTTTGTTATCCAGATGAGGAGAAGCAGCCTGCAGGAATGGAAGACAGTGACCCAACGCGGCGCTGAATTCGAGACCGAACAGCAAGCCTATGACCACATCGTTGACCTGCCAGAAGGCAGCGCAACTGCAAAGTACCGAGTGATCGAGGCGTAATTTGGTATGCGTTCTGCGAAGGCACCTAGCTGTCTCGGCGGGAGGGTGTGTTCACCGGCCGCTTAGTGCGCCAGTTAAAGCTGGCGGAGGATAGTCGATGAAAGTTCGATACTGGTAAGAAATGGCGAATCAACCAGACCCCGAGTCATGCACGTTGCATCGTGAGGTGCAGGGTGAAGCGTTGAC
>JBOICE010000016.1:0-7690 GCA_050739815.1 Pseudomonas sp.
GCCTTTTTCCGTTATAGGCGGCTCGCCTTGGCCGGCTGCCTTTAACCGAAGCTGTAACCACCCTGTGCGGTGGCGCAAACCAAGGGTGTGCAGATTTTCTGGCTACTCCCGTCGGAGGAGCCAAACAAGCAGGTGACCAAGCTGGGGAACGCTGATGGCTTACTCATACACTGAGAAAAAACGTATCCGCAAGGACTTTAGCAAGTTGCCGGACGTCATGGATGTGCCCTACCTCCTGGCCATCCAGCTGGATTCGTATCGCGAATTCCTGCAGGCGGGAGCGATCAAGGATCAGTTCCGCGACGTCGGCCTGCATGCGGCCTTCAAGTCCGTTTTCCCGATTATCAGCTATTCCGGCAATGCTGCTCTGGAATATGTCGGTTATCGCCTGGGCGAACCGGCATTCGACGTCAAAGAGTGCGTGCTGCGCGGCGTGACCTTTGCCGTACCGCTGCGGGTAAAAGTCCGTCTGATCATTTTCGATAAGGAATCGTCGAACAAAGCGATCAAGGACATCAAAGAGCAAGAAGTCTACATGGGGGAAATCCCCCTGATGACCGAGAACGGTACTTTCGTGATCAACGGTACCGAGCGCGTCATCGTTTCCCAGCTGCATCGTTCCCCTGGCGTGTTCTTCGACCACGACCGTGGCAAGACTCACAGCTCAGGTAAGCTGCTGTATTCCGCGCGGATCATTCCTTACCGCGGTTCCTGGCTCGACTTCGAGTTCGATCCGAAGGATGCGGTATTCGTTCGTATCGACCGTCGTCGCAAGCTGCCGGCGTCTGTTTTGCTGCGCGCGCTGGGCTACACCACCGAACAAGTGCTCGACGCTTTCTATGCGACCAACGTATTCCACGTGAAGGGCGAGACCCTGAGCTTGGAACTGGTTCCGCAGCGTCTGCGTGGTGAGATTGCCGTCCTTGATATCAAGGACGAGAAGGGCAAGGTCATCGTAGAGCAGGGCCGCCGTATTACTGCGCGCCACATCAACCAGTTGGACAAATCCGGCATCAAAGAGCTGGAAGTGCCTCTGGATTACGTGATCGGTCGCACTACTGCCAAGGCTATCGTGCATCCGGCCACCGGCGAGATTCTGGCAGAGTGCAATACCGAGCTGAACACCGAGATCCTGGCAAAAATTGCCAAGGCCCAGGTGGTTCGCATCGAAACGTTGTACACCAACGATATCGATTGCGGTCCGTTCATCTCCGACACTCTGAAAATCGACTCCACTACCAATCAGTTGGAAGCGCTGGTCGAGATCTACCGGATGATGCGTCCCGGCGAGCCGCCGACCAAGGATGCTGCTGAAACCCTGTTCAACAACCTGTTCTTCAGCGCAGAGCGTTACGATCTGTCGGCTGTCGGCCGGATGAAGTTCAACCGTCGTATCGGTCGCACCGAGATCGAAGGCTCTGGCGTGCTGAGCAAGGAAGATATCGTCGAAGTCCTGAAGACTCTGGTCGATATCCGTAACGGCAAAGGCATTGTCGACGACATCGACCACCTGGGTAACCGTCGTGTGCGTTGTGTTGGCGAGATGGCCGAAAATCAGTTCCGCGTTGGCCTGGTGCGTGTAGAGCGCGCGGTCAAAGAGCGTCTGTCGATGGCTGAAAGCGAAGGCCTGATGCCGCAAGACCTGATCAACGCCAAGCCGGTTGCGGCGGCGGTGAAAGAGTTCTTCGGTTCCAGCCAGCTCTCGCAGTTCATGGACCAGAACAACCCGCTGTCCGAGATCACCCACAAGCGCCGTGTCTCTGCACTCGGCCCGGGCGGTCTGACGCGCGAGCGTGCCGGCTTCGAAGTCCGTGACGTGCACCCGACCCATTACGGCCGCGTGTGCCCGATCGAGACGCCGGAAGGTCCGAACATCGGCCTGATCAACTCCCTGGCGGCCTATGCGCGCACCAATCAGTACGGCTTCCTGGAAAGCCCGTACCGCGTGGTGAAAGACACCCTGGTGACCGACGAGATCGTGTTCCTCTCCGCCATCGAAGAGGCCGACCACGTGATCGCTCAGGCATCGGCAACGATGAACCAGAAGGGTCAGTTGGTCGACGAGTTGGTAGCGGTACGTCACCTCAACGAGTTCACCGTTAAGGTGCCGGAAGACGTCACCCTCATGGACGTTTCGCCGAAGCAGGTTGTGTCTGTCGCCGCTTCGTTGATCCCGTTCCTTGAGCACGACGACGCCAACCGTGCGTTGATGGGCTCGAACATGCAGCGTCAGGCTGTACCGACTCTGCGTTCCGATAAGCCGCTGGTCGGTACCGGGATGGAGCGTAACGTGGCGCGCGATTCCGGCGTTTGCGTTGTTGCCCGTCGCGGCGGCGTGATCGACTCGGTCGACGCCAGCCGTATCGTGGTTCGTGTGGCGGATGATGAAGTCGAAACCGGTGAAGCCGGCGTCGATATCTACAACCTGACCAAGTACACCCGCTCCAACCAGAACACCTGCATCAACCAGCGTCCGCTGGTGAGCAAAGGTGACAAGGTCGAGCGTAGCGACATCCTGGCTGACGGTCCGTCCACCGATATGGGTGAGCTGGCTCTGGGTCAGAATATGCGCATCGCGTTCATGGCCTGGAACGGTTACAACTTCGAAGACTCCATCCTCCTGTCGGAGCGTGTAGTTCAGGAAGACCGTTTCACCACGATCCACATCCAGGAACTGACCTGTGTGGCGCGTGACACCAAGCTTGGGCCGGAAGAGATCACGTCGGACATCCCGAACGTGGGCGAAGCTGCGCTGAACAAGCTGGACGAAGCCGGTATCGTTTATGTGGGTGCTGAGGTTGGCGCTGGCGACATCCTGGTCGGTAAGGTCACCCCGAAAGGCGAGACCCAGCTGACTCCGGAAGAGAAGCTGCTGCGTGCGATCTTCGGCGAGAAGGCGTCTGACGTTAAAGATACCTCCCTGCGTGTGCCGACTGGCACCAAAGGCACGGTCATCGATGTGCAGGTCTTCACCCGTGATGGTGTCGAGCGTGATACTCGTGCTCTGTCGATCGAGAAGATGCAGCTTGACGAGATCCGCAAGGATCTGAACGAAGAGTTCCGTATCGTTGAAGGTGCAACCTTCGAGCGTCTGCGTTCCGCACTGGTAGGCCGTAAGGCTGAAGGCGGCGCTGGCCTGAAGAAGGGGGCCGAGATCACCGACGAGTTCCTCGACGGTCTCGAGCGCGGTCAGTGGTTCAAGCTGCGGATGGCTGAAGATGCTCTGAATGAGCAGCTTGAGAAGGCGCAGGCTTACATCATCGACCGTCGTCAGATGCTCGACGACAAGTTCGAAGACAAGAAGCGCAAGCTACAGCAAGGCGATGACCTGGCTCCGGGCGTACTGAAGATCGTCAAGGTCTACCTGGCAATCCGTCGCCGCATCCAGCCGGGCGACAAGATGGCCGGTCGCCACGGTAACAAGGGTGTGGTCTCTGTGATCATGCCGGTCGAAGACATGCCGCACGATGCCCATGGCACACCGGTCGACATCGTCCTCAACCCGCTGGGCGTACCTTCGCGTATGAACGTCGGTCAGATCCTCGAGACTCACCTGGGCCTCGCGGCCAAGGGCTTGGGCGAGAAGATCAACCGCATGCTCGAAGAGCAGCGCAAGGTCGCCGATCTGCGTAAGTTCCTGCACCAGATCTACAACGAGATCGGTGGCCGTCAAGAGACCCTGGCAGACCTGTCTGACCAGGAAATCCTCGACCTGGCGAAGAACCTGCGCGGTGGCGTGCCGATGGCGACTCCGGTGTTCGACGGTGCCAAGGAAAGCGAAATCAAGGCGATGCTGAAACTGGCAGACCTGCCAGAAAGCGGCCAGATGCAGCTGTTCGATGGTCGTACCGGCAACAAGTTTGAGCGTCCGGTGACCGTTGGTTACATGTACATGCTGAAACTGAACCACCTGGTGGACGACAAGATGCACGCGCGTTCCACGGGTTCCTACAGCCTGGTTACCCAGCAGCCGCTGGGTGGTAAGGCGCAGTTCGGTGGTCAGCGCTTCGGGGAGATGGAGGTGTGGGCGTTGGAAGCCTACGGCGCCGCTTACACCCTGCAGGAAATGCTGACCGTTAAGTCGGATGACGTGAACGGCCGGACCAAGATGTACAAAAACATCGTGGACGGTGATCACCGTATGGAGCCGGGCATGCCCGAGTCCTTCAACGTGTTGATCAAAGAGATCCGTTCGCTCGGTATCGATATCGATCTGGAAACCGAATAACACGTGACGCGCATCGGGAGCGGGGCTGTCTAGCCCGCTCCTTGCTCCGCCAGGAGGAAAAGCCTTGAAAGACCTACTGAATTTGCTGAAAACCCAGGGTCAAGTCGAAGAGTTCGATGCTATCCGTATCGGGTTGGCATCGCCTGAGATGATCCGTTCGTGGTCGTTCGGTGAAGTTAAAAAGCCGGAAACCATTAACTACCGTACGTTCAAACCAGAACGTGACGGTCTGTTCTGCGCCAAGATCTTTGGCCCAGTTAAGGATTACGAGTGCCTGTGCGGTAAGTACAAACGCCTCAAGCACCGCGGTGTGATCTGCGAGAAGTGCGGCGTTGAAGTGGCCTTGGCCAAAGTCCGTCGTGAGCGCATGGCGCACATCGAATTGGCTTCGCCGGTTGCCCACATCTGGTTCCTCAAGTCGCTGCCGTCGCGTATCGGCCTGCTGCTGGATATGACCCTGCGTGACATCGAGCGTGTGCTTTATTTTGAAAGCTACGTAGTGATCGACCCGGGCATGACCACCCTGGAGAAGGGGCAGCTGCTGAACGATGAGCAGTACTTCGAAGCTATCGAAGAGTTCGGTGACGACTTCGACGCCCGCATGGGTGCTGAAGCAGTTCGCGAACTGCTCAGCGCTATCGATCTGGAGCACGAGACTGCTCGCCTGCGTGAAGAAATTCCGCAGACCAACTCGGAAACCAAGATCAAGAAGCTGTCCAAGCGTCTGAAACTGATGGAGGCCTTCCAGGGCTCCGGCAACCATCCGGAGTGGATGGTGCTGACCGTTCTGCCGGTTCTGCCGCCAGACCTGCGTCCGCTGGTGCCGCTGGATGGTGGCCGTTTCGCGACGTCAGACCTGAACGATCTGTATCGTCGGGTGATCAACCGTAACAACCGTCTGAAGCGTCTGCTCGACCTGTCTGCACCGGACATCATCGTGCGCAACGAGAAGCGCATGCTGCAGGAAGCTGTCGATGCCTTGCTCGACAACGGCCGCCGAGGTCGCGCCATCACCGGTTCGAACAAGCGTCCGCTGAAGTCCCTGGCCGATATGATCAAGGGTAAGCAAGGTCGTTTCCGTCAGAACTTGCTCGGTAAGCGCGTGGACTACTCCGGTCGTTCCGTTATTACCGTGGGCCCGACTCTGCGCCTGCACCAGTGCGGTCTGCCGAAGAAAATGGCTCTCGAGCTGTTCAAGCCGTTCATTTTCGGCAAGTTGGAAATGCGTGGCCTGGCCACCACCATCAAAGCCGCGAAGAAAATGGTTGAGCGCGAGCTGCCAGAGGTTTGGGACGTTCTCGCCGAAGTGATTCGCGAACACCCGGTTCTCCTGAACCGTGCGCCGACTCTTCACCGTCTGGGCATCCAGGCGTTTGAACCGGTCCTGATCGAAGGTAAAGCGATTCAGCTGCACCCGCTGGTCTGCGCCGCGTACAACGCCGACTTCGACGGCGACCAAATGGCCGTACACGTGCCGCTGACGCTGGAAGCCCAGCTGGAAGCGCGCGCCCTGATGATGTCGACCAACAACATCCTGTCGCCAGCCAACGGCGAGCCAATCATCGTGCCGTCGCAGGACGTGGTCTTGGGTCTGTATTACATGACCCGCGAAGCGATCAACGCCAAAGGCGAAGGTCGTGTGTTCGCTGACTTGCAAGAAGTCGACCGTGTATTCCGCGGTGGCGAGGCAGCGCTGCACGCCAAAGTTAAAGTGCGCATCAACGAGGTCATCAAAGACCGTGATGGCAGCATCACCAAGAACACCCGTATCGTAGACACTACTGTCGGCCGTGCGCTGTTGTTCCAAGTGGTTCCGGCCGGCCTGTCGTATGACGTGGTCAATCAGCCGATGAAGAAAAAGGCGATCTCCAAGCTCATCAACCAGTGCTACCGCACCGTGGGCTTGAAAGACACCGTGATCTTCGCTGACCAATTGATGTACACCGGTTTCGCTTACTCGACTATCTCCGGCGTTTCCATCGGCGTGAATGACTTCGTCATCCCGGATGAGAAAGCCCGCATCATCGATGCGGCAACCGAGGAAGTTAAGGAAATCGAAAGCCAGTACGCCTCCGGCCTGGTAACCCAGGGCGAGAAGTACAACAAGGTGATCGACCTGTGGTCCAAGGCCAACGACGAAGTGTCGAAGGCGATGATGGCGAACCTCTCGAAAGAGAAGGTAATCGACCGTCATGGCAAAGAAGTCGATCAGGAGTCCTTCAACTCCATGTACATGATGGCCGACTCGGGTGCGCGGGGTTCTGCTGCGCAGATCCGTCAGCTCGCCGGTATGCGGGGCCTGATGGCCAAGCCGGACGGCTCGATCATCGAGACGCCGATCACTGCGAACTTCCGTGAAGGTCTGAGCGTACTGCAGTACTTCATCTCCACCCACGGTGCTCGTAAAGGTCTGGCGGATACTGCACTGAAGACTGCGAACTCCGGTTATCTGACCCGTCGTCTGGTTGATGTGGCTCAGGATCTGGTGGTGACCGAGGTCGATTGCGGTACCGAACACGGTCTGCTGATGACTCCGCACATTGAAGGTGGCGACGTAGTCGAGCCGCTGGGTGAGCGCGTACTGGGTCGTGTTATCGCGCGTGACGTGTTCAAGCCAGGTACCGACGAGGTCATTGTGCCGGCCGGTACTTTGGTCGACGAGCAGTGGGTTGAGTTCATCGAGCTGAACAGCATCGACGAAGTGATCGTGCGTTCACCGATCAGCTGTGAAACCCGCTACGGCATCTGCGCCAAGTGCTACGGTCGCGACCTCGCGCGTGGCCATCAGGTGAACATCGGCGAAGCGGTTGGCGTAATCGCTGCCCAGTCGATCGGTGAGCCGGGTACTCAGCTCACCATGCGTACGTTCCACATCGGTGGTGCGGCAAGCCGGACCTCTGCTGCAGACAGCGTTCAGGTGAAAAATGGCGGCACTATCCGCCTGCATAACCTGAAGCATGTCGAGCGTCTCGACGGCAATCTGGTTGCAGTGTCCCGTTCCGGCGAACTGGCGATTGCGGATGACTTCGGTCGTGAGCGCGAGCGCTACAAGCTGCCGTACGGTGCCGTGATTTCCGTCAAGGAAGGCGACAAGGTCGATGCTGGCGCAATCGTCGCCAAGTGGGATCCGCACACCCACCCGATCGTTACCGAAATGAAAGGTACCGTGACCTACGTGGGCATGGAAGAAGGCATTACGATCAAGCGTCAGACCGACGAATTGACCGGTTTGACCAACATCGAAGTGCTGGATGCCAAGGATCGTCCGGCTGCTGGTAAGGACATCCGTCCGGCAGTGAAGATGGTCGGTGTCGATGGTAAGGATCTGTTGTTGCCGGGTACCGATGTACCGGCCCAGTACTTCCTGCCGGCTAACGCCTTGGTAGGCGTGGCGGATGGTGTGCAGGTGGGCGTGGGTGATGTTATTGCCCGTATCCCGCAAGAGACTTCCAAGACTCGCGA
>JBOICE010000017.1:0-21598 GCA_050739815.1 Pseudomonas sp.
CCCTAAGGTCGGAAAGGCTGCTAGGCCAAAAACAGCCGTCATTGTAGCGACCGGAGCAGGGGTTATCCACATGAAGCGTGTGCTATCGGCAAGTAAAATCAAAGCTTTACTCAGTTTTTACCGGTTCTGGCCAGTGCCTAGCATACCCTGTGGATAACCCCTTCTGGACTCCCTGGATAACCACGGCCGAAAGCAGGTGCATAACGGCCCTGTGCATAACTACTCACTCTATCCCCAGCTTATCCGCTGACATCGCACATGCAGGGCACCGTTTCTCGACAGCTTTTAGGAACGCTCGAAGCCTTGCTGCGACGGGGCTGGATGAGGTTATCCACAGAAAATTGCCCACATAAGAGTTACTAACATCACTAAAAGATTTAAATATCTTCTTTTTAATATTCTTTATCTGCATACGAAAGGTTGGTTGGAAATTGACCTGACCGTCTGCTTTCTCTAGAATTGCCGGTCTCTTAAAACGGGGGCCATTCCGGCCCGTAGTCGACCACCCAGGTAACGCACCATGAAACGCACTTTCCAACCCAGCACTATCAAGCGCGCTCGCACCCACGGCTTCCGTGCCCGCATGGCCACCAAGAACGGTCGTGCAGTTCTGTCGCGTCGTCGCGCCAAAGGCCGTAAGCGTCTGGCAGTCTGATAATTCGGCACCGGTGGTGAGTCAAGACTTCAGTCGGGAAAAGCGCCTGCTGACCCCTCGACAGTTCAAGGCCGTCTTCGACTCCCCCAGCGGTAAGGTTCCGGGTAAAAACGTTCTGCTCCTCGCGCGCAACAACGATCTTGATCATCCCCGCCTGGGCTTGGTCATCGGCAAGAAGAGCGTGAAGCTCTCGGTTGAGCGCAATCGCCTGAAGCGTGTGATTCGCGATTCATTTCGTCTGAACCAAGATTTTTTGGTGGGATGGGATATCGTGATCGTCGCGCGTAAAGGCCTAGGTGATCTAGGAAACCCCGAACTCGTTCAACAGTTCGGCAAGCTCTGGAAACGCTTGGCACGGAGTCGGCCAATCCCGGAAGTCCTCACCGAAACAGGGGTAAGCGACAGTCCCCATGCGTAAACTGGCACTCGCCTCGATTCAGGTTTATCGCTATGCCATCAGTCCGTTGATGGCCAGTCACTGTCGCTTTTACCCGAGCTGTTCCTGCTACGCGTATGAAGCCATCGAACATCATGGCTTTATACGCGGTGGCTGGCTGACCATGCGTCGGCTCGGTCGCTGTCACCCATGGAATCCCGGTGGTTACGATCCGGTTCCAGTCGCCCCAACTTCCCGACCCCCTTCGATGGCCGAGTAATCATGGATATTAAACGCTCGATCCTGATCGCCGCCCTGGCAATCGTGTCCTATGTCATGGTTCTCAAGTGGAACGAGGACTACGGTCAAGCCGCGCTGCCAACTCCGAGTGCAGCGGCTAACAACGCTGCCTCCGCGTTGCCGGATGCGCCTGTTGCGAATACCGCCAGTGACGATGTGCCGACAGCCAATGCTGCGCCCAACGAACCCAGCCCAATTGCGACTGCCGCGACCAGCGATAAGCTGATTCGCGTTAAGACCGATGTTCTTGACCTTGCCATCGATCCTCGTGGCGGCGATATCGTGCAGTTGACCCTGCCGCAGTACCCGCGCCGGCAGGACCGTCCCGATGTGCCTTTCCAACTGTTCGATAACGGCGGCGAGCGTCTGTATCAGGCGCAAAGTGGCCTGACTGGCGCCAACGGCCCGGATGCCAAGAGCAGTGGTCGGCCGCTTTACAACAGCGCGAAGAATTCCTACGCACTGGAAGAAGGGCAAAACCAGCTGACGGTCGACCTGAATTACAGCGTCGATGGCGTTAACTACATCAAACGCTTCAGCTTCAAGCGTGGTTTGAATCCTCAGTGTTCCGCCAAGGAACAAGAGCAGAAGAAAACCGGCTGCGTCGACCCTTCGTCCTATCAGGTCGATGTGCGTTACCTGATCGATAACCAAAGCGCTCAGGCCTGGACAGGTAACCTGTTCGCTCAGCTCAAGCGCGATGCCAGCGGCGATCCGTCCTCGACTACCGCTACCGGCACTGCCACCTATCTCGGCGCAGCGCTCTGGACCCAGGAAGAGCCGTACAAAAAAGTGTCGATGAGTGATATCGACAAGCAGCCACTGAAAGAGACGGTCCAAGGCGGTTGGGTCGCCTGGTTGCAGCATTACTTCGTGACTGCCTGGGTTCCGGCTAAAGATACCGGCAACGTGGTCCAGACTCGAAAAGACAGCCAGGGCAACTACATCATAGGTTTCACCGGCCCAGCCCTGACTGTAGCGCCAGGTGCCAAGGCAGAAACTGCAGCGACCCTCTACGCCGGCCCCAAAAGCCAGGAATACCTCAAGCAGTTATCCCCAGGCCTCGAGCTGACCGTCGACTACGGCATCCTCTGGTTTATCGCCCAACCGATCTTCTGGTTGCTGCAACATATCCACAGCCTGCTGGGTAACTGGGGCTGGTCGATTATTGCGCTGACCATCCTGATCAAACTGGCCTTCTTCCCCCTCTCGGCGGCCAGTTACAAGTCCATGGCCCGCATGCGTGCCGTCGCGCCGAAACTCGCCGCTCTGAAGGAGCAGCATGGCGATGACCGGCAGAAGATGTCGCAAGCGATGATGGAGCTGTACAAGAAAGAGAAGATCAATCCGCTCGGTGGCTGTCTGCCGATCCTGGTGCAGATGCCGGTGTTCCTCTCGCTCTACTGGGTGCTGCTGGAAAGCGTGGAAATGCGCCAGGCCCCATGGCTGTTCTGGATTACCGACCTGGCGATCAAGGATCCGTTCTTTATTCTGCCGATCATCATGGGCGCGACCATGTTCATCCAGCAGCAGTTGAACCCGACCCCGCCAGATCCGATGCAAGCCAAGGTAATGAAGCTGATGCCGATCATCTTCACCTTTTTCTTCCTCTGGTTCCCCGCCGGTCTGGTGCTGTACTGGGTGGTCAACAACTGCTTGTCGATCGCCCAGCAGTGGTACATTACCCGCAAGATCGAAGCAGCCACTAAGAAGGCCGCCGCCTGATTCGAGCTTGCTAAGATGATGCCAAGCGCCCCCCCTGAGTAATCAGAGGCGGGGCGTTTTGCTATCTGCCCTTTGGCCATGAGAACACCGCCATGAGCACCGTTCGTGAAACTATCGTCGCCGTAGCCACCGCTCAGGGCCGCGCAGGTGTTGGCATCGTGCGCGTCTCCGGGCCGCTTGCAGCCAGCATTGCCAAAGCCGTGAGCCGGCGGGAACTAAGGCCACGCTATGCCCATTACGGACCCTTCCATGACGGCCATGACCAGGTGCTCGACGAAGGTTTGGCCCTGTATTTTCCAGGGCCAAATTCCTTCACCGGCGAAGATGTACTCGAACTCCAAGGCCATGGCGGGCCGGTAGTCCTCGATTTGCTGCTGCGCCGCTGCCTGGAGTTGGGCGCTCGGCTAGCCCGCCCCGGGGAATTCAGTGAGCGAGCCTTTCTCAATGACAAACTCGATCTGGCTCAGGCTGAAGCGATTGCCGACCTTATCGAAGCCAGCTCCGAGCAGGCGGCGCGCAATGCCTTGCGCTCATTGCAGGGCGAGTTTTCCCGGCGCGTACATCAACTGACCGAGCGGCTGATTGCCCTGCGCATCTATGTCGAAGCCGCCATCGACTTTCCTGAGGAGGAAATCGATTTCCTTGCCGACGGCCATGTCCTGGGCCTGCTCGACGAGGTGCGCACAGAACTGGCAGGGGTAGTGCGTGAGGCAGGCCAAGGGGCACTGCTGCGCGATGGCATGACGGTGGTGATCGCCGGGCGCCCAAATGCGGGCAAATCCAGCCTGCTGAATGCCCTTGCCGGGCGCGAAGCGGCCATCGTCACCGAGATTGCGGGCACCACGCGGGATGTCTTGCGTGAACATATCCACATCGATGGCATGCCGCTGCATGTGGTGGATACGGCCGGCCTGCGTGCCACCGATGATCAGGTGGAAAAGATCGGAGTAGAACGGGCGCTCAAGGCTATCGGCGAAGCGGATCGGGTGCTGCTCGTGGTCGATGCCACGGCCCCTGAAGCCGCCGACCCCTTTGCCTTGTGGCCAGAGTTTCTCGATCAGCGACCGGATCCGGCCAAGGTCACGCTGATTCGCAACAAAGCGGATCTGACGGCCGAAGCCATAGCCCTGGAAGTCAGCGCCGACGGTCACGTCACTATCAGCCTCTCCGCCAAGTCAACAGCCGGCCTGGATCTGTTGCGTGAACATCTGAAGGCCTGCATGGGCTACGAACAGACGTCTGAAAGCAGCTTCAGCGCGCGCAGGCGCCACCTTCAGGCGTTAGCTCAGGCCAGCGCCTCCCTTGAGCATGGTCGTGCCCAGCTGACTCTCGCGGGTGCCGGCGAGCTACTCGCCGAAGACTTGCGTCAGGCGCAACAGGCGCTCGGGGAAATCACCGGTGCCTTCAGCTCAGACGATCTGCTTGGCCGGATCTTCTCCAGTTTCTGCATCGGTAAATAGTCTGCAAAAACGGTTGGGAAACAGCCCAGCCGTGCCCTTCGTAAGTTTGATCTCCCCCTGCTCCTTCGTGAGGCTCGGAAGCGTCAAAGCTTGCGGGCATCTCTATGGGCGCTGTTCGCCTGCAGAGAAGGTGACAAAAGCGGCGGATAAGCCCTGTGGAAAACCCGCCCTAAGGTCAGTCGATAAGTAGGCCTCAAAGCTGAGGATAATCGCCCCTGTGCACAACTCGGCATTTCATCCACAGGCTTAAAGCACTTATCCAAGGGCCTCTTGGCGCACTAGGCACAGCCTTATACAACTCTGAGCGGCCTGAATTCAGTAGGCTGCAGAGATCTATCCACAGAAAAGCTGCGCATAAGTAATAAACATAAAAACAAAGCTTTATAAAAATTCATTCTTTTAATCTTTATTAACCGCCGTCCTTTTCGAGCCAAGGTCAGGCTGGCTATTTTTTGTTCAAGAGGCTTCTTTCACCGCGGCTTAGTCCCTATACTTGCCGCCTTTCCGCTTTTCCCAAGTTAAAAGCCTCCCCAATTCTCAACAGGCACGAGGTGCGAGGTGGATTTCCCTTCCCGTTTTGATGTGATCGTCATCGGCGGCGGCCATGCCGGTACCGAGGCTGCGCTAGCGGCTGCACGTATGGGCGTGAAAACCCTGTTGTTGACCCATAACGTGGAAACCCTCGGACAGATGAGCTGCAACCCAGCCATCGGCGGCATCGGTAAAAGCCACCTGGTCAAGGAAATCGACGCCCTCGGCGGCGCCATGGCTCACGCTACCGATAAAGGCGGCATTCAATTTCGGGTACTGAACAGCCGCAAAGGCCCGGCCGTGCGAGCCACACGCGCCCAGGCCGACCGAGTCCTGTACAAAGCCGCGATCCGCCACACCCTGGAAAACCAGCCGAACCTGTGGATATTCCAGCAAGCCTGTGACGACCTGATCGTCGAGCAGGATCAGGTTCGTGGTGTCGTGACCCAGATGGGGCTGCGCTTCTTTGCCGAATCCGTGGTCCTGACCACCGGCACCTTCCTCGGTGGACTTATCCACATCGGTTTGCAGAATCATTCCGGCGGTCGCGCCGGTGACCCGCCATCGATTGCCTTGGCGCAACGGTTGCGTGAGCACCCACTGCGTGTGGGTCGGTTGAAAACCGGTACGCCGCCGCGTATCGATGGCCGCTCGGTCGATTTCTCGGTGATGACCGAGCAACCCGGCGATACCCCGATTCCGGTCATGTCCTTTCTCGGTTCGAAAGAGCAGCATCCACAGCAAGTCAGCTGCTGGATTACTCATACCAATGCGCGGACCCACGAAATCATCGCCGCCAACCTCAACCGGTCACCGATGTATTCCGGTGTGATCGAAGGGATTGGTCCGCGATACTGCCCGTCGATCGAAGACAAGATCCATCGCTTCGCCGACAAGGACAGCCACCAGGTATTTATCGAACCTGAAGGCCTGAACACCCACGAGCTGTACCCGAACGGCATCTCCACCTCCCTGCCCTTCGATGTGCAGCTGGAACTGGTACGTTCGATCCGCGGCATGGAAAACGCCCACATCGTGCGGCCGGGTTATGCCATCGAGTACGACTACTTCGACCCACGCGACCTGAAGTACAGCCTGGAAACCAAAGTGATCGGCGGGTTGTTTTTCGCCGGCCAGATCAACGGCACCACCGGTTACGAAGAAGCCGGTGCCCAAGGTCTGCTCGCAGGGGCGAATGCGGCATTACGGGCACAGGGCAAAGACAGCTGGTGTCCACGTCGCGACGAGGCCTACATCGGCGTGCTGGTTGATGACCTGATCACCCTCGGCACTCAAGAGCCCTATCGCATGTTCACCTCGCGGGCCGAATACCGGCTGATCCTCCGTGAGGACAACGCCGACCTGCGTCTGACCGAAAAAGGCCGCGAGCTCGGCCTGGTCGATGACCAGCGCTGGGCGGTGTTCTGCGCCAAGCGCGAAGGCATCGAGCTGGAAGAGCAACGTCTGAAAAGCACCTGGGTGCGTCCGGGCACAACTCAAGGCGATGCGCTTGCCGAGCGTTTCGGCACGCCGTTGACGCACGAATACAACCTGCTGAACCTGCTGACTCGCCCGGAAATCGATTACGCCGGGCTGATTGCAGTCACTGGCGCCGGTACCAGTGATCCGCAAGTGGCGGAGCAGGTCGAAATCAAGACCAAGTACGCCGGTTACATCGACCGCCAACAGGACGAGATTGCCCGTCTGCGTGCCAGTGAAGACATCAAACTGCCCGAGGATATCGACTACACGGGTATTTCCGGCTTGTCGAAAGAGATCCAGCACAAACTCAGTCAATCGCGTCCGGAAACCCTCGGTCAGGCCTCACGGATTCCCGGGGTCACCCCCGCGGCGATTTCCCTGTTGATGATTCATCTGAAAAAACGCGGCGCTGGTCGTCAGTTGGAGCAAAGCGCCTGATGTCCTTGGTTACCGCGTCGCACGCGACTGAATTGACCCGTGGTGCCGAGCAGTTGGGCGTCAGCCTGAGTGACAGCCAGCACAGCCAGTTGCTGGCTTACCTGGCTCTGCTGATCAAGTGGAACAAGGCCTATAACCTCACCGCAGTGCGCGACCCCGACGAAATGGTCTCGCGGCATCTGCTCGACAGCCTCAGCGTAGCGCCCTTCGTGCACGAGGCTGGGGATAACTGGCTTGACGTCGGCAGCGGCGGCGGCATGCCGGGCATTCCACTGGCGATCTTGTTCCCTGAGCGCAACTTCACGCTGCTGGACTCCAACGGCAAGAAGACCCGCTTTCTGACTCAGGTGAAGCTGGAACTGAAATTGGCCAATCTGGAGGTTATCCACAGCCGCGTGGAGAGCTTCGCGCCAGCACAGCCGTTTGCCGGTATCTGTTCGCGGGCATTCAGCTCGCTGGAAGATTTTGCCAATTGGACCCGTCATCTGGGTGATCTGAATACCCGCTGGCTGGCGATGAAAGGCGTGCATCCGGATGACGAACTGCAGGCATTGCCGGTGGACTTCCGTCTCGCCGAGACTCACGTGCTCAAGGTTCCAGGTTGCCAAGGTCAACGCCATCTGCTGATACTGCGCCGCACCATATGACCGGGACAGACACTGACCATGGCTAAAGTATTCGCCATCGCCAACCAGAAGGGCGGTGTCGCCAAGACCACCACCTGCATAAACCTCGCAGCTTCCCTGGTTGCCACCAAGCGCCGGGTGTTGTTGATCGATCTCGATCCGCAGGGCAACGCCACCACCGGTAGCGGTGTCGATAAGCTGGCGCTCGAGCATTCCATCTACGACGTATTGATCGGCGAGTGCAGCCTGGTCGAGGCCATGCAGTTCTCCGAGCATGGCGGTTACCAGCTTTTACCGGCCAACCGCGACCTGACCGCCGCCGAAGTTGCCTTGCTGGACATGCCGGCAAAGGAAAACCGTCTGCGTGAGGCATTGGCGCCAATACGCGAAAACTACGATTACATTCTCATCGATTGCCCACCGTCACTGTCGATGTTGACGGTCAATGCGTTGGTTGCCGCCGATGGGGTGATCATTCCGATGCAATGCGAGTATTACGCACTGGAAGGGCTCAGCGACCTGGTCAACTCGATCCAGCGTATCGGTAAATTGCTCAACCCGACGCTGAGGATCGAAGGCCTGCTGCGCACCATGTACGATCCGCGTATCAGCCTGACCAACGATGTTTCCGCGCAGTTGAAAGAACACTTCGGCGACAAACTCTACGACACCGTGATCCCGCGCAATGTGCGACTGGCCGAGGCGCCCAGCTTTGGTATGCCGGCGCTGGTCTACGACAAGCAATCGCGAGGGGCCCTCGCCTATCTGGCCTTGGCCGGTGAATTGTCGCGGCGTCAGCGCAGCGTCACCCGAACCGCAAAAGCATAAGGAACTCGCATGGCCACCAAAAAACGAGGTCTTGGACGCGGACTGGACGCCCTGCTGGGTGGCACCAGCGTCAATGCTTTGCAAGAAGAAGCCGTTCAAGCCGATGCCCGCGAACTGCAATACGTACCGCTGGACCTGATCCAGCGCGGTAAATACCAGCCACGCCGCGACATGGACTCCACCGCACTGGATGAGCTGGCGCAATCGATCAGGGCCCAAGGCGTGATGCAGCCCATAGTGATCCGCCCCATTGGGGGCGGCCGCTTCGAGATCATCGCGGGTGAGCGCCGTTGGCGTGCCAGTCAGCTGGCAGGCTTGGACAAGATTCCGGCGATGGTCCGCGAAGTGCCAGACGAAGCGGCGATCGCCATGGCCTTGATCGAGAACATCCAGCGCGAAGACCTCAACCCGATCGAAGAAGCGGTTGCTTTGCAGCGTTTGCAGCAGGAGTTCCAGCTGACCCAGCAGCAAGTCGCCGAAGCCGTCGGTAAATCGCGCGTGACCATCACCAACTTGCTGCGCCTGATTGCCCTGCCCGAAGAGATCAAAATCCTCCTGTCGCACGGTGATCTGGAGATGGGCCATGCCCGCGCTTTGCTCGGTTTGCCGGCAGAACAGCAGGTCGAAGGGGCGCGACATGTTGTCGCACGCGGTCTGACCGTGCGCCAAACCGAGGCACTGGTACGTCACTGGCTGAACAGCAAGGAGAAGCCGGTCGAAGCGCCAAAAGCCGACCCCGATATCAGTCGCCTGGAGCAGCGCCTGGCAGAGCGCCTGGGCTCTCCGGTGCAGATCAAGCATGGGCAAAAGGGCAAAGGGCAATTGGTTATCCGTTACAACTCGCTGGATGAGTTGCAAGGAGTTCTAGCTCATATCCGCTGAAACAATTACGCCTGTAGCGGGAAGTCGGAAATCACTACCGGGCAGTTGAATAGGGGGGGAACGCCCCCTATACTCTGCGCGCATTTTGTCGGCACAAACTATGCCAAGTCGTTGCCAAGCTGTTAATTGCAAGCGACTGACGCCAGAGGCCGAAAACCGGAGAAAAGCTTGATGGATGTACGCACGCCCAACCGCCTGCCCTTCCATCGTTTGCCGGTGTTTCCCGTTCTGCTCGCACAACTCGTCGTGCTGCTAATCGCCGCAGTCGTTTTATGGCAGTGGCGCGGAGCGGTAAGTGGGTACTCTGGGCTCTGTGGTGGCCTGATTGCCTGGCTACCGAATATGTATTTTGCCCACAAAGCGTTCCGTTTCACGGGAGCGCGGGCCGCTCAAGCCATAGTCCGGTCTTTTTATGCCGGTGAAGCGGGCAAACTGATTCTGACGGCAGTGCTGTTCGCGCTGACGTTTGCAGGTGTGAAACCATTGGAAGCGCTGGCGGTATTCGGCGTGTTCCTACTGACCCAGTTGGTCAATTGGTTCGCGCCCCTGCTGATGAAAATAAGACTTTCGAGACCTTAGGGCGTTTGAGGCAAACATGGCAGAACAAACCGCTTCGGGCTATATCCAGCACCACTTGCAGAACCTGACTTTCGGGCAACTGCCGACTGGTGATTGGGGATTCGCCCACACCGCAGCAGAAGCTAAAGCAATGGGCTTCTGGGCATTTCATGTCGACACTTTGGGCTGGTCCATCGCCCTGGGTCTGATCTTCACCCTGCTGTTCCGCCTAGCCGCGAAAAAAGCGACCTCCGGTCAGCCGGGCGGTCTGCAAAACTTCGTTGAAGTGATGATCGAGTTCGTCGACGGCAGCGTCAAGGACACCTTCCACGGCCGTAACCCGTTGATCGCACCGCTGGCCCTGACGATTTTCGTCTGGATCTTCCTGATGAATGCCATCGACCTGGTGCCGGTGGACTGGATTCCGAAAGTTGCAGCATTGCTTACCGGTAATGAACACCTGCCCTTCCGCGCGGTGCCGACTACCGATCCGAATGCCACCCTGGCCATGTCCCTGTCGGTATTCGCGCTGATCATTTTCTACAGCATCAAGATCAAGGGCATCGGTGGTTTCATCGGCGAACTGACCCTGCACCCGTTCAGCAGTAAGAATCTGTTGGTTCAAGCGCTGTTTGTTCCGGTCAACTTCCTGCTGGAATTCGTGACCCTCGTAGCCAAGCCGATTTCCCTGGCCCTGCGTCTGTTCGGCAACATGTATGCCGGTGAACTGGTATTCATCCTGATCGCCGTGATGTTCGGCACCGGCATCCTCTGGCTGAGTGGCCTGGGGGTTGCGCTGCAGTGGGCGTGGGCAGTATTCCACATCCTGATCATCACCCTGCAAGCGTTCATCTTCATGGTGCTGACCATCATCTACCTGTCGCTGGCCCACGAAGACAACCATTAAGAACGCGCCAAGCGCTTCTGATGACCTTCTCCTTCGTTGGAGAAGGTGCCCGTAAGGGCGACTGATTCAGTCGATTTTGCTTTACCGCTTTACCTTAAAAACCTTAACCAATACGACATAAAAAGTCGGGAGGAAAGATGGAAACTGTAGTTGGTCTGACCGCGATCGCCGTAGCACTGCTGATTGGCCTGGGTGCCCTGGGTACCGCCATTGGCTTCGGCCTGCTGGGTGGCAAGTTCCTGGAAGGCGCAGCGCGTCAGCCGGAAATGGTTCCGATGCTGCAAGTCAAAATGTTCATCGTCGCCGGTCTGCTCGACGCCGTGACCATGATCGGCGTTGGTATCGCACTGTTCTTCACCTTCGCGAACCCCTTCGTTGGTCAACTCGCAGGCTAATCACTCGATATCGAGTGATTGGTTTGACGGACAACGAACGAGCGAGGTGTTGGCGTGAACATTAATGCAACCCTGATTGGCCAGTCCGTTGCCTTCTTCATCTTTGTGCTGTTCTGCATGAAGTTCGTGTGGCCTCCGGTCATCGCGGCTTTGCAGGAGCGTCAGAAGAAGATTGCGGATGGACTGGACGCTGCCAGCCGTGCGGCTCGTGATTTGGAGCTCGCCCACGAAAAAGTGGGTCAGCAACTGCGCGAAGCCAAAACCCAGGCAGCTGAAATCATTGAGCAAGCCAAGAAACGCGCTACCCAGATCGTCGACGAAGCTCGCGATCAGGCCCGTGTTGAAGGTGAGCGCCTGAAGACTCAGGCTCAGGCCGAGATCGAACAGGAACTGAACAGCGTCAAAGACGCCCTGCGTGCCCAACTGGGTGGCTTGGCGATCAGCGGTGCTGAGAAGATTCTGGGCGCCACTATCGACCGTAACGCGCATGCGGAGCTGGTTTCCAAACTGGCAGCCGAAATTTAAGCGAGGGCGCGATCATGGCAGAACTGACCACGTTGGCCCGACCTTACGCCAAGGCTGCTTTTGAGTACGCTCAGGCCCACCAGCAACTGGCCAATTGGTCAGCCATGCTCGGCCTGGCTGCAGCGGTGTCGCAAGACGACCGCATGCAGCGCGTGCTTACGGCCCCGCGTCTGACGAGTACCGATAAGGCCAGCACCTTTCTCGAGGTGTGTGGTGATAAGTTCGACGCCAAGGTACAGAATTTCCTTCACGTCGTTTCCGAGAACAACCGTCTGGAGTTGTTGCCGGAGATCGCCGAACTGTTCGAGCTGCTTAAAGCCGAACAGGAAAAATCGGTAGATGTGGACGTTACCAGTGCCTTCGCATTGAACGAAGAACAGCAAGACAAACTCGCCAAGGTTCTCAGTGCACGGCTCGGCCGGGAAGTGCGCCTGCACGCTGCGGAGGATGCCACCTTGATCGGTGGTGTCGTGATCCGCGCCGGCGACCTGGTTATCGATGGCTCAGTTCGCGGCAAACTCGCGCAACTAGCCGAAGCATTGAAATCTTGAGTTTGAAGGGGCAGCAGAGCAATGCAGCAACTCAATCCTTCCGAAATAAGTGAAATCATCAAGGGCCGCATCGAAAAACTCGATGTGACCTCCCAAGCCCGTAACGAAGGCACAGTCGTCAGCGTGTCCGACGGTATCGTGCGGATTCACGGTCTGGCCGACGTTATGTACGGCGAAATGATCGAGTTCCCGGGTGGCGTCTACGGTATGGCGATGAACCTGGAGCGCGACTCTGTCGGTGCCGTGGTTCTCGGTGCCTACCAGTCGCTGGCCGAAGGCATGAGTGCCAAGTGCACCGGCCGCATCCTGGAAGTGCCGGTTGGTCCGGAACTCCTGGGTCGCGTAGTCGATGCCCTGGGTAACCCAGTCGACGGTAAAGGCCCGCTGAACAACGTCGCTACCGACGCGGTTGAGAAGGTTGCACCGGGCGTGATCTGGCGTAAGTCGGTCGACCAGCCGGTACAGACCGGCTACAAGTCGGTCGATGCCATGATCCCGGTTGGCCGTGGCCAGCGTGAGCTGATCATCGGTGACCGTCAGATCGGTAAAACCGCTCTGGCGATCGACACCATCATCAACCAGAAAGACAGCGGCATCCGCTGCGTCTACGTCGCTATCGGTCAGAAGCAATCGACCATCGCTAACGTGGTGCGCAAGCTGGAAGAAAACGGCGCGTTGGCTAACACCATCATCGTCGCGGCCAGTGCTTCCGAATCCGCTGCGCTGCAGTTCATCGCACCGTACGCCGGCTGCACCATGGGCGAGTACTTCCGTGACCGCGGTGAAGACGCGCTGATCGTCTATGACGATCTGTCCAAGCAAGCCGTGGCGTATCGCCAGATTTCCTTGCTGCTGCGCCGTCCGCCAGGCCGCGAAGCCTATCCAGGCGACGTGTTCTATCTCCACAGCCGTCTGCTTGAGCGCGCTTCCCGCGTCTCCGAAGAGTACGTTGAGAAGTTCACCAATGGCGCAGTGACTGGCAAGACCGGTTCCTTGACCGCTCTGCCGATCATCGAAACCCAGGCTGGCGACGTGTCCGCGTTCGTTCCGACCAACGTGATTTCGATCACCGACGGTCAGATCTTCCTGGAATCGGCCATGTTCAACTCCGGCATCCGCCCGGCAGTGAACGCCGGTATCTCGGTATCCCGTGTGGGTGGTGCCGCGCAGACCAAGATCATCAAGAAGCTCTCCGGTGGTATCCGTACCGCTCTGGCTCAGTACCGTGAACTGGCGGCTTTCGCCCAGTTCGCTTCTGACCTGGACGAAGCCACCCGTAAGCAGCTTGAGCATGGTCAGCGCGTTACCGAACTGATGAAGCAGAAGCAATATGCGCCGATGTCTATCGCCGACATGTCGCTGTCCCTGTATGCCGCTGAGCGTGGCTTCCTGCAGGACATCGAGATCGTCAAAATCGGCAGCTTCGAACAAGCTCTGATTGCTTACTTCAACCGCGATCACGCCGACTTGATGGCGAAGATCAACGTGAAGGGTGACTTCAATGACGAAATCGACGCAGGCATGAAAGCCGGCATCGAGAAGTTCAAGGCCACCCAAACCTGGTAAGCCGCAGCGGGGGTTGCAAGACCCCCGCCTGCTAACCCGATAGGTGTTACATGGCAGGCGCAAAAGAGATTCGCAGCAAGATTGCGAGCATCAAAAGCACGCAAAAGATCACCAGCGCCATGGAAAAGGTGGCTGTCAGCAAGATGCGCAAAGCTCAAATGCGCATGGCTGCTAGCCGTCCCTACGCGGAGCGCATCCGCCAGGTGATTGGTCATCTGGCCAACGCTAACCCGGAGTACCGTCACCCGTTCATGATCGACCGCGAAGTTAAGCGGGTTGGTTATGTCGTGGTGAGCAGTGACCGTGGTCTGTGCGGTGGCTTGAACACCAACCTGTTCAAGGCCCTGGTCAAGGACATGGCGGTAAACCGCGAACAAGGCGTAGAGATCGATATCTGCGTAGTAGGCAGCAAGGGTGCGGCATTTTTCCGCAACTTCGGCGGTAACGTCGTCGCTGCAATCAGCCACCTGGGCGAAGAACCGTCGATCAATGATCTGATCGGCAGCGTCAAGGTGATGCTGGATGCCTACCTGGATGGCCGTATTGATCGCCTGTCCGTGGTTTCCAACAAGTTCATCAACACGATGACGCAACAGCCGACAGTGGAGCAGTTGATCCCGCTGGTGGCTGATCCGGATCAGGAACTCAAGCATCACTGGGACTATCTCTACGAACCCGACGCTAAAGAGCTGCTTGACGGCCTGATGGTGCGCTACGTGGAGTCGCAGGTGTACCAGGCGGTGGTCGAGAACAACGCGGCTGAACAAGCGGCGCGGATGATCGCGATGAAGAATGCGACTGACAACGCCGGTGATCTGATCAGCGATTTGCAGCTGATCTACAACAAGGCACGTCAGGCGGCGATCACCCAAGAGATCTCGGAAATCGTTGGCGGCGCTGCCGCGGTCTGATACCGGTTCAAATATTCAGAGGATCCAGCTATGAGTAGCGGACGTATCGTACAAATCATCGGCGCCGTGATCGATGTGGAATTCCCACGCGATCAGGTCCCGAGCATCTACGACGCCTTGAAAGTTCAAGGCGCCGAAACCACCCTGGAAGTTCAGCAGCAGCTGGGCGACGGCGTGGTCCGTACCATTGCGATGGGCTCGACCGAAGGCTTGAAGCGCGGTCTGGACGTCAACAATACGGGCACAGGCATCTCCGTACCGGTCGGTAAAGCGACCCTGGGCCGGATCATGGACGTACTCGGCAACCCGATCGACGAAGCGGGCCCGATCGGCGAAGAAGAGCGCTGGGGCATCCACCGTCCAGCGCCGTCCTTCGCCGAACAAGCGGGCGGCAACGACCTGCTGGAAACCGGCATCAAGGTTATCGACCTGATTTGCCCGTTTGCCAAAGGCGGTAAAGTCGGTCTGTTCGGTGGTGCCGGTGTCGGCAAGACCGTGAACATGATGGAACTGATCCGTAACATCGCCATCGAGCACAGCGGTTATTCCGTGTTCGCCGGTGTGGGTGAGCGTACTCGTGAGGGTAACGACTTCTACCACGAGATGAAGGACTCCAACGTTCTCGACAAAGTGGCCCTGGTTTATGGTCAGATGAACGAGCCGCCAGGCAACCGTCTGCGCGTAGCCCTGACTGGCCTGACCATGGCCGAGAAATTCCGTGACGAGGGTAACGACGTACTGTTGTTCGTCGACAACATCTACCGTTACACCCTGGCCGGTACCGAAGTATCCGCACTGCTGGGCCGTATGCCTTCGGCCGTGGGTTATCAGCCGACCCTGGCCGAGGAAATGGGCACTCTGCAAGAGCGCATCACTTCGACCAAAAACGGTTCGATCACCTCGATCCAGGCCGTTTACGTACCTGCGGATGACTTGACTGACCCGTCGCCGGCGACCACCTTCGCCCACTTGGACGCCACCGTCGTACTGTCCCGTGACATCGCCTCCCTGGGTATCTACCCAGCGGTCGATCCACTCGACTCCACGTCGCGCCAGCTGGACCCGATGGTAATTGGTCAGGAGCACTACGACACCGCGCGCGGCGTTCAGTACGTGCTGCAGCGCTACAAAGAGCTGAAGGACATCATTGCGATCCTGGGTATGGACGAGCTGTCGGAAGCCGACAAGCAGTTGGTATCCCGTGCTCGTAAGATCCAGCGCTTCCTGTCGCAGCCGTTCTTCGTGGCTGAAGTCTTCACCGGTGCTTCGGGTAAATACGTTTCCCTGAAAGACACCATTGCTGGCTTCAAAGGCATCCTCAACGGTGACTACGACCACCTGCCAGAACAAGCGTTCTACATGGTCGGCGGCATCGAAGAAGCCATCGAGAAAGCCAAGAAACTGTAATCCCAGCGCCCGGTAACGGGCGCTAATCAGGTTGAGGCAAGCAAATGGCTATGACAGTCCATTGCGATATCGTCAGCGCGGAAGGCGAGATCTTCTCCGGTCTGGTCGAGATGGTGATTGCGCACGGCAACTTGGGTGATCTCGGTATCGCTCCAGGTCACGCACCGCTGATTACCGATCTTAAGCCGGGCCCGATCCGCCTGATCAAGCAGGGTGGCGAAGCCGAGGTGTATTACATCTCCGGTGGGTTCCTGGAAGTGCAGCCGAACATGGTGAAGGTCTTGGCCGACACCGTGCAGCGTGCTGCCGACCTGGACGAAGCCTCTGCTCAGGAAGCCGTCAAGGCTGCTGAGAAGGCCCTGCATGATAAAGGCGCGGAATTCGACTACGGTTCCGCCGCCGCCCGTCTGGCCGAAGCTGCAGCTCAGCTGCGGACCATCCAAGCGGTGCGCAAGAAGTTCGGCGGCTAATCCCGCAAGGCTTCATCGCGATCGAGTAAAAGGGTAGCCTTGGCTACCCTTTTTCTTTGTCTGGCTTTTCACCCCTTCGTAGGCCGGGTAAAGCGAAGCGGAACCCAGCGCTGGGCTGAACTCGCCGCTGATCTGGGTTCCGCCTCTGCCCAGCCTACGACTGTTCAGGATCTGCTCTTATGTCTCTCGATATCGTTATCCTCGCCGCCGGCCAAGGCACGCGTATGCGTTCCGCGCTGCCCAAGGTGCTGCATCCGGTCGCCGGTAAATCCATGCTTGGGCATGTCATCGACAGTGCTCGACAGCTGCAGCCGCAGAGCATCCAGGTGGTGATCGGCCACGGCGCCGAAACGGTGCGCGAGCGGCTGGCCGCCGACGATCTGAGCTTCGTGCTGCAAGCCCAGCAGCTGGGCACCGGCCACGCGGTGGCGCAAGCGCTGCCCAAGCTTTCGGCTGAGAACGTGCTGATCTTGTATGGTGATGTGCCGTTGATCGAGGTGGACACCCTGCAACGCCTGCTCAAGCAGGTCAGTGCCGAGCAACTTGGTCTGCTGACGGTCGATCTGAACGACCCGACTGGTTATGGCCGGATCGTTCGCGATGAGCAAGGCGTGGTGAAAGCCATCGTCGAGCACAAAGATGCGACGCCGGCGCAGAGGTCGATCTGCGAAGGTAATACCGGCATCCTTGCGGTACCCGGAAAACGCCTGGCCGAGTGGCTCGGCCGGTTGTCGAACAACAATGCTCAGGGCGAGTACTACCTGACGGACGTGATCGCCATGGCGGTGGCCGACGGTCTGGTGGTGGCCACCGAACAACCGCTGGATGCCATGGAAGTTCAGGGCGCCAACGACCGCATGCAACTGGCTGAACTCGAGCGCCATTACCAGAAGCGCGCAGCCCGCCAATTGATGGCCCAGGGTGTGACCCTGCGTGACCCGGCGCGTTTCGATGTGCGTGGCGAGGTGATCGTCGGCCGCGATGTGCTGATCGACATAAATGTGATCCTCGAAGGCCGTGTGGTCATCGAAGATAACGTCGAGATCGGGCCCAACTGCGTGATCAAGAACAGCACCCTGCGCAAAGGCGCAGTGATCAAAGCCAGTAGCCATATCGAGGGTGCTGAACTGGGCGAGGGCAGCGATGCCGGGCCATTCGCTCGTTTGCGCCCGGGTTCGGTGTTGGGCGCCAAGGCCCATGTCGGCAACTTCGTCGAGCTGAAAAACGCCGTGCTGGGTGAAGGTGCCAAGGCCGGCCACCTGAGCTACTTGGGTGATGCCGAGGTGGGTGCGCGAACCAATATCGGCGCGGGTACCATCACCTGTAACTACGATGGCGCCAACAAGTTCAAAACCACTCTCGGCGAAGACGTATTCATCGGCTCCAACAGTGCCCTGGTTGCGCCTGTGACCCTGGGTGACGGCGCTACTACAGGCGCCGGCTCGGTGATCACCGCCGATGTACCGGCCGATACGTTGGCGGTCGGTCGCGCCAGGCAGCGCAATATCGAAGGCTGGAAGCGCCCGACCAAGTAGGTTGGGTTGAGGGGCGGAGCGACGAAGCCCAACGAAGCTGGTTCAACCAGTGTTGGGCTTCGCAAAGCTCGGCCCAACCTAGATTTTTCCGTTTACCGCTTGACGCAAAAGCTTCGATAGGTTTTGATTCGCACCATTAAGTTACGAATCGAAACTTTTGCATGTCAAAGCGCAACACACCGCAACGTCGCCACGCCATTCTCGCGCTGCTCAATGAGCAGGGTGAGGTGAGTGTCGATGAGCTGGCCAAGCGTTTTGCCACCTCGGAAGTCACCATTCGCAAAGACCTCGGCGCATTGGAGAAGAACGGTCTACTGCTGCGTCGTTACGGCGGTGCGGTGCCAATGCCGCAGGAATTGATCGCCGAAAACGGCCAACCCATCTCCAAATACAAGCAGGCCATCGGCCGTGCGGCGGCCGGGCTGCTGCGTGAACATGCGCGGATCATCATCGACAGCGGCAGCACCACAGCTGCGCTGATTCCGGAGCTTGGGCACAAACCCGGATTGGTGGTGATGACCAATTCCTTGAGTGTGGTCAGCGCGTTGCGCGAGCAGGAACACGAGCCAGTGATTCTGATGACGGGCGGCACCTGGGATCCGCATTCCGAATCGTTCCAAGGTCAGGTCGCCGAGCAAGTGCTGCGCTCCTACGATTTCGATCAGCTGTTTATCGGTGCCGATGGCATCGACCTGGCGCGTGGCACTACGACCTTCAATGAGCTGCTGGGCCTGAGCCGGGTCATGGCCGAAGTTGCCCGCGAAGTCATCGTTATGGTCGAGGCCGATAAGATCGGCCGCAAGATTCCCAACCTGGAGCTGCCCTGGAGCAGCATCCATACCCTCATTACCGACGAACGCCTCCCAACGGGGGCTCGTGAATCGATCACAGCGCGCGGGATAAACCTGATCTGCGCAGCTGTAGAAGCTTAAGGAGAGAACTATGTGTGGCATCGTTGGCGCCGTCGCTGAGCGTAATATCACCGCGATCCTGGTCGAAGGCCTGAAACGTCTGGAATACCGCGGCTATGACAGCGCCGGTCTGGCGGTCTTCAGCGGCGCCGGGCTGCTGGAACGTCGCCGCCGGGTCGGCAAGGTCAGTGAGTTGGAGCAAGCCCTGGCCGGTGAGCCACTGGCCGGCCGTCTGGGCATTGCCCACACTCGTTGGGCCACCCATGGCGCGCCGAGCGAGCGCAACGCCCACCCGCACTTCTCCGGTAGCGAGCTGGCGGTGGTGCACAACGGCATCATCGAAAACCACGAACAACTGCGCGAGCGCCTGAAAGGCCTCGGCTACCTATTCACCTCGGATACCGACACCGAAGTCATCGTTCACCTGCTCGATCACAAACTCAATGATCTTGGTGATCTGGCGGCGGCGCTGAAAGCCGCGGTGAAGGAGTTGCACGGCGCCTACGGCTTGGCGGTCATCAGTGCTAACCAGCCGGATCGGCTGCTCGCCGCCCGCAGTGGTAGCCCGCTGGTCATTGGCCTCGGTCACGGTGAGAACTTCCTCGCCTCCGATCAGCTTGCTCTAAGGCAGGTTACCGACCGCTTCGTGTACTTGGAAGAAGGCGATATCGCCGAGATCCGCCGTGACAGCGTGCAGATCTGGACGGTCGATGGTCAGCCGGTAGTGCGCGAAAGCGTGCAATACCACGAAGGTGCGGAAGCCGCCGACAAGGGTGAATACCGCCACTTCATGCTCAAAGAGATTCACGAACAGCCGAAGGTCGTGCAGCGCACGCTGGAGGGCCGTCTGGGTTCCGATCACGTGCTGGTTCAGGCATTCGGCCCGCAAGCAGCCGAGTTGTTCGCCAAGGTGCAGAACGTCCAGATCGTCGCCTGCGGTACCAGCTACCACGCCGGCATGGTGGCCCGTTATTGGCTGGAGGGTCTGGCTGGCATTCCTTGCCAGGTCGAAGTGGCCAGCGAGTTCCGCTACCGCAAGGTGGTAGTGCAGCCGGGCACCCTGTTCGTCAGCATTTCCCAGTCCGGTGAAACCGCCGATACCCTGGCCGCATTGCGCAACGGCAAGGAGCTGGGCCCGAAAAACGGTGGTTACCTGGCCAGCCTGGCGATCTGCAACGTCGGCATCAGTTCGCTGGTGCGCGAGTCCGACCTGACCCTGCTGACCCAGGCCGGTCCGGAAATTGGCGTGGCGTCGACCAAAGCGTTCACCACTCAACTGGTGGCGCTGATGCTGCTGACCTTGTCCCTCGGTCAGGTGCGCGGCACCTTGGCGGCAGGCGTGGAAGCCGAGTTAGTGGAAGAGTTGCGCCGTTTGCCGACGCGTCTTGGTGAAGCCTTGGCGATGGACGCCACCGTGGAGAAAATCTCCGAGCTGTTCGCCGAGAAGCATCACGCCTTGTTCCTTGGCCGTGGGGCGCAATACCCGGTGGCCATGGAAGGCGCGCTGAAGCTCAAGGAAATCTCCTATATCCACGCCGAGGCCTACCCCGCCGGCGAGCTCAAGCACGGCCCGCTGGCCTTGGTGGACAGCGACATGCCAGTGGTCACCGTGGCGCCGAACAACGAGCTGCTGGAAAAGCTCAAATCCAACCTGCAGGAAGTACGCGCCCGTGGCGGCGAACTGATCGTCTTCGCCGACGGTCAAGCCGGCCTGAGCAACGGTGAAGGCACCCACGTGGTGAACATGCCGCACATCTCCGATGCGCTGGCACCGGTCCTCTACACCATCCCGTTGCAGCTGCTGTCCTACTACGTCGCCGTGCTCAAGGGCACCGACGTCGACCAGCCGCGGAACCTGGCGAAATCGGTGACCGTGGAATAAGCCTTAGAACCTGTTCAAGATCGTCGCGAGCGCAGGTCAGGGCCGTGCCCGTTCCCTATGGGCAACGGCATTCCCCACATCCATGTGGGTCACAAGGCACAACGCAGCATGGCCAAGCGCAGCAGATATTGAGCAGGTTCTCAGGGGTAAGAGCGCGGCGTATAGACCCATGCGCCGCCTTCCTGACGGGGAAAGCTGCGGGTCGTCGAGGAACCGATGATCACCATGGTGCGCATGTCCACCTGCTCCGGGCGCAGCTCGGCGAGGGTGGTCAGGGTCAGGGTTTCCCCCGGCCGGCCAATATCGCGACCGAGCACGACAAGGGTAGCGCCGCTGCGATGCCCGGCGACTATCTCCAGGGCCCGAGCCAATTGCCAGGGGCGGGCGCGGGAGATCGGGTTGTAGAAGGCCAGGGCAAAATCGGCCGCCGCCGCATGCTCGAGGCGCAGTTCGATGATGTCCCAGGGCTTGAGGTTGTCCGACAGCGACAGGATGCAGAAGTCGTGACCCAGTGGTGCGCCAGCCCGTGCGGCAGTCGCCAGGGCGGCGGAGACGCCGGGGAAGACCTGCAAGTCGACGGCATGCCAGAGCGGATCGCTCGACGCTTCCAGCGCTTCCAATACCGCCGCCGCCATGGCGAACACGCCGGGGTCGCCGGACGACACCACCACCACCGA
>JBOICE010000018.1:0-3231 GCA_050739815.1 Pseudomonas sp.
ATCCTGTTCATCTGCCAAATGGGCACAGTGCCGCAGTGGGCGCAATTGGAGACCCTGAAAAATATTGGCGAACAGGTAATTCCCTATTTCCGTGGGCAGCCAGCCAAGTCTTGATCTTGCTGAGTCATTAACGGGCCTTAATGGCCCGTTTTTTTATGCCACTGCACGGGATTCCGGGGGCGGCGGTTAATGGACTACTCCCGCTACCCTAGACATTTCCCGGCCTCACGATGAGGCACGTTCAAATGCCTCAGGACTGACGCCGCCCAGGTGACTGTGACGACCCGCTCATCATTCTCTCGCGCCAAGGATGTGCCTTCCTCAGAAGGCGATGGATAGCAAGACCCGTCCTTCCCACACATCCAAGCCATTCTGGCCAAAGCTGAGATATCCGACACTGGTGTCGATAAACACGTCCTGCCTCAATAGCGCCTGCACTCCTGTGCGTAGGCTGCCTGACCAGGGTGAAGTTTTCTCCTGACTCAAGTCGCCGGTGATGATGCGGCCGTCATTGGGGCGCTCGAATTCGTTGCTCAGGCCAACTTCTGCGTAGGGGTACCAGACTTTGCCGCCGTCGGTGCGGTAACCCCGGGTCAGCTGCAGCGTAGCTTCGGCCACACCGTAATCGAAGTTCTCACTCTCGATGCCGAGGCGAATGGGAATCCCCGCGACACTGCCTTTCATGTCGTGCTCTTCGTTGCGGAAATGGCTGTAGTTCAGCGACAGCTTCGGCGAGAGGATTACCTCGCCCGCGACATATTGACCCGTCGCGTTCAGCCCCAGTGCATAGCGCTGTGAATCGAAACGCTCGCTGAGCACAGCCAGGGAATTATCGTTGTCCAGACGGCCAACACTGAACGAGGCGTCGACCGACCATTCGGGGGTCAGCCGGTAGGCGGCGTAGGGGCCGAAGCTGATGCCGTCCGAGCGTATCTTCCAGTCACCACCGAAGCCTTCCGATCGGGTGCGCTCGAAGATAGTCATCAGGCCAACAGCCAGGTCGTCGTTCATGCGCCGGTCCGCGCCTATGGTCACGTAACCGGAGCGGCCGTCGAGATCCAGCCCCGAACGACGATCCGAGATGTCGGTATAGCGACTATCCACCCACAGGTTCCACAGCGGCTCCTGAGCAAACTTGCGCGCGGGGGTGAGCGGCGCGACGCCGTCAAGGCTTAGCTCCCCGGTGCTATCGCTTCCATCTATGGACGGCAGCTCCGGCATGACGCCGCTGGGCGGCAGGGTGCCAATCGGCGGAGTAACGCCGCCGGGCAGGGTCGGCATGACGCCGCTGGGCGGCAGGGTGCCGATCGGAGGGGTAACGCCGCCGGGCAGGGTTGGCATGATGCCGCTGGGCGGCAGGGTGCCGATCGGAGGAGTTACGCCGCCGGGCAGGGTCGGCATGATGCCGCTGGGCGGCAGGGTGCCGATGGGGGGTGTTACGGCGATGGGCAAGGTCGGCATGAGCCCCGGCAGCGAAGGTCGACCGCTCGGTGGCTTGAGAATGGGCGGAAGCTTGGGCGGCAGTTGGACGATGGGCGGAAAGACAATGCCGCCTTTCTGGTTTTCCTGGTCGATCTCGCAGGGGGCGCCTGTGACGTCGACCAGCGTATGGGGCAGCCCGCTGCCCTGCGACACCACCGGTGAGAGGGAAACATGCAGGCCGCGTTTGCTCCGCTCCCAGGTGTCGACGACGTCGCTGCTAGGCGCCTCCAGGGCGAAGGAGCCGCTGCCGGTCCCCGAAAGCCAGACCGAGCGGGACAGGTCTGAGGTTTTGCCAAGAAATACCAGGTTGCCAGGGGAACTGCAGTTGGCCGCTTGTGCCTGCGGTCCGGTGAGAAGCCAGGTAGTCCCCAGCAGCAGTGATGTAGTCCAGAAATTGCGTTGCTTGTTGGTCATCGTCCGTTGATTCCTTGTCAGTTGCACTCGCGGCACCAGGCTAAACCACAATATAGGCGCTGCCGGCGGATACGACGCGTTGCGCAATCTGCCGCTTCCGCCTTGGGCTACTGGGCGGGCGTTCGTGGTGAAGGGGGATGATAATCGGACGCAACCATTGCCCGCACGAAAAAAAAGAGAGTGGCCAGCACAGCTGGCCACTCCCAAATGCAACACATGGAGTTGCTCGGTGATCAGCGACCGCTGCGGCGCAGGGCGGCGGGGCTGAAATCCTTGAGTTGGGCGGTTATGCCGAACTGGGTGGTCTTCTCTTCGTTCCCCAGACCGTAGGCGTTGTAGCGGCGGGCCTGCAGGTCGTAGGCGACGTCGCTGATGTGGATGGCCGAGAGCACGTCGTAGCGTTGCAGGCTGTGTGCTTCCTGCACACGCCAGAGCTCACCGCGACCGTCATACAGGTCGGCAGCCAGAATGCCCCAGCTGTCTTCGTCGATGTAGAACACACGCTTGGCATAGATGTGCCGCGCGTCCGGTTTCAGTGAGGCTTCCACCACCCACACGCGGTGCGGTTCGTAGCGGACCAGGTCCTGGTTGAGGTGACCGGCCTGGATGATGTCCTTGTACTTGAGCGAACGCTCAGCCAGCTTATAGGTGTTGTAGGGCACCAACATTTCCTGCTTGCCCACCAGCTTCCAGTCGTACCTGTCCGACGCGCCGTTGTACATGTCGACCATGTCGTTGGTGCGCAGGCCATCGGAGGTCTGCACTGGCGAGTCGTAGGACAGTTCCGGTGCACGCAGCACGCGGCGCTGGCCGGGGTTGTAGGTCCAGGCCAGGCGCGGCTCCTTGGTCTGGTCGATCGGTTCATGCACCAGGTTGATGCTGCCGGCCAGGCTTTCCGGCGAGGTCACCTTGCCCAGGTAGTAGAACAGCCGGTTCGGCTCGGGGTTACCCATGGCCGAGGCCATGACCACCTTCACATCGCGGCGCACCGGGGTGAAGTTGCCGTTGGCCTGCACCACCATCTCCGTGGGGTAGTACTGGTAGCCGCCGGCACGGTATCGCACCAGGTGGTTGTAGATGGCCTCCATGCCCGACTTGGGAATCGGGAAGGGCACGGTGCTCTTCTCGTAATTGAGCATGCCGTTGCCCCCGGCGGCCAGCTCGACCTGGGTCGCCTCCTTGGCGATTTGCGCGTACTCGGCCTGGGGCAGTGCGGCGGTACGGTGGCTGGGGTAGACCTCCATCTTGTAGCCGGGAATCTTCTCGAGCATGGCCTTGTGCCCGGCCGTCAGCTGGTCGGTATACTGCCCCATATTGGCGGCAGTGATGCTGTAC
>JBOICE010000019.1:0-3200 GCA_050739815.1 Pseudomonas sp.
CGCAACTCTGAGCAGCGCTTCGCCAGCCTGTTCCACCTGAGCCCTGACGTCGTGCTGCTGGTGCGTTACGGAGACGGCACGATCATCGCTGCCAACCAGCATTTCGAGACACTCTTCGGCTGGAGCGTAGCGCAAGTCCTCGACCACTCGACCCTTGAGTTGGACCTCTGGGTCGATCGTGACGCGCGCGCGCGACACCTGCTCTGCGCCGCGCAGACCCGCGAGCCGATAGTCGACGATGTGCAATTGCGCACCCGCGACGGCCGCATCCTCGACGGTACGCTGTCGACCCAGTATGTCGAGCTGGAGGGCCAAGCCTTTCTCCTCAGCACCTTCCTCGACATCAGCGAACGCAAACACAGCGAGGCCGCCCTACGCGCCAGCGAGGAAAAGTTCGCCAAGGCCTTCCGCAACACCCCGGACGCGGTGGTGATCACCGAACGGGCCAGCGGTATTTTCATCGAGGTAAACCCCAGTTTCGAGATGCAGTTCGGCTGGAGCGCCGCCGAAGCGCTGGGACGCACCTCAACTGAATTGGGCATCTGGGTCCGCAGCGAAGATCGCCAGCGCCTGCTCGAAGCCCTGCAACACGACAGGCGCCTGGATCATCTGGAGGTTCAGCTGCGCAGCCGTGATGGCCGGATCAGCAGCAACCTGATCTACGGCGGTGAAATCGATCTGGACGGCCGCACCTGCCTGGTCCTGACGGTGCGTAACGTCACCCAACAGCACGAGCAGGAACAAGCCCTGAAGGACAGCCAGGAACGCCTGACCCTGGCCCTGGCATCCGCCGACCTCGGCACCTGGGACTGGCACATCCCCAGCAACACGCTGTACGGCTCGGCCCGCGCCTCGGCACTCCACGGCCTAGCTGACGAGCCCTACCACGGCGGCTTCGCCCGCTTTTTCAGTCATGTGCCGCAACCCGATCGGCTAGCCATGCGCCAGGCTTACCGCGATCTGCTCGAGGGTAAACGCAAGGAATATCAAGTTACCTACTGTTCGCGCTTCGACAATGGCGAAACGCATTATCTGGAGAGCACTGCCAAGCTCTACCGTGACGAGGCCGGTCAACCACTGCGAATGGTCGGCATCCTCATGGATATCAGCGAGCGCGTGCGGCGCGAGCAGCGCCTGGCCGCTTCCGAGGAAAAGTTCGCCACTCTATTTCAGACCAACCCCGATCCCATCTGCGTGTCACGCATTCGCGACGGCGCCTTCATCGAGGTCAACCCGAGCTTTAGCGAGACCTTCGGCTGGCAACCAGAAGAGATCACAGGCCAAACGGCCGTAGAGATTCAATTCTGGGTCGACCCCGAACTGCGTCAGCGGCTCTATGCGCGACTCACTCGTGAAAAGGCCCTGAACAACGTCGAAGCGCGCTTTCGCAGCAAGGCTGGCCGCGAATTCACCTGCGTCGTCTCCAGTCGTTTTATTCGGGTGGAACGCCAACTGTGCATCAGCACTACCTTGCGCAACATCACCGAACGCCAGCAGGCCGAGGCGGCGCTAAAAGCCAGTGAGGAGAAGTTCGCCAAGGCGTTCCACTCAAGCCCGGACGCCATCACCATCACCGAGCGTGACAGCGGCGTGTATATCGAAGTCAACGAAGGCTTCTGCCGCCTGACCGGCTATCGCCCGGAAGAAGTGCTCGGCCGCAGCGCCGCGGAGTTGAGCGTCTGGGCCAAGCCCGGCGAGCGCAGCCGCATGGTGGAAAAACTGCAACGCGAAGGGCGTGTGCATCACATGGAAATGCTCGGCCAGCACCGCGACGGGTCGATCAAACAAGTGGAAGTCTCGGTCGAGCCTATAGAGCTCAATGGCAGCCATTGCCTGCTACTGACCGCGCGCGACATCGACGAGTTGAAAAAAGCACAGGAGCAGATCCAGCATCTGGCCTACCACGACTCGCTGACCAACCTGCCCAATCGCGCCCTGCTGATGGATCGTTTGACCCAGCAGATCGCTCTGCTCAAGCGCCACGATTTGCGCGGCGCCCTGCTGTTCCTTGACCTCGACCACTTCAAGCACATCAACGACTCGCTCGGTCACCCGGTTGGCGACTCGGTGCTGAAAATGGTCACCGCACGCCTGGAAGCCAGTGTCCGCCAGGAGGATACCGTGGCCCGCCTCGGTGGCGATGAGTTCGTCGTGCTGCTTTCCGGCCTGGAGGGCAAGCGCTCGGAAGTCACCCGCCAGGTGCGCCAAATTGCCGAAAAGCTGCGCAAGCTGCTGGCCGAACCCATGCTGCTCGATGGCCACCGCCTGCAAGTGACACCCAGCATGGGCATCGCCCTGATCCCCGATCACGGCAGCACCCCAGCCGACCTGCTTAAACGCGCCGACATCGCCCTGTATCGCGCCAAGGACTCCGGGCGCAACGCCATCCAACTGTTCCGCACGACCATGCAAGAGGCCGCCAGCGAACGCCTGCGCCTGGAAAACGACCTGCGCCAAGCCTTGGTGCGTGGCGAATTCGAGCTGAGCTTCCAACCGCAAGTGGACGCGCGCAATGGCCGCGTGGTCGGCGCCGAAGCCTTGCTCCGCTGGCAGCACCCCACTCTCGGCGCACAGTCACCGGCGCAGTTCATCCAGGTCCTGGAGGAAAGCGGGCTGATTCTCGAAGTCGGCGGCTGGGTGTTGGCCGAGGCCTGCCATGCCTGCGCCCAGTTGCTTGAGGAGCGCCTGGTGGATGCCAACAACTTCAGCCTGTGCGTCAACATCAGCCCGCTGCAGTTTCGCCAGAACAACTTTGTCGAACGGGTCGCGAGCAGTCTGCGCGAGAGTGATCTGCCCAACTCCATGCTCAAACTGGAGATCACCGAAGGCATCGTCATCCAGAATATCGACGACACCATCGCCAAGATGCTCCGGATGAAGAAGCTCGGCGTCAGCTTTGCCATGGACGATTTCGGCACCGGCTACTCATCGCTGACCTACCTCAAGCGCTTACCGGTCGAGGTACTGAAGATCGACCAATCCTTCGTCCGCGATGCCACCAACGACCCCAACGACGCTGAAATCATCCGCGCCATCGTGGCCATGGCCCGCAGTTTGGGTCTGGAAATGATTGCCGAAGGCGTCGAACTGCAGGAGCAACTGGATTTCTTGCAACAACAGGGCTGCCATTTGTATCAGGGCTACCTGTATAGCAAGCCGCTACCGCTGCCGGAGTTTCGCGCCCTGCTCGCCCATGCCGC
>JBOICE010000020.1:0-8789 GCA_050739815.1 Pseudomonas sp.
CGGTTGGCGATGCCATGCAGGCTGTCACCGGTGCGCACCCGGTACTCCTGCCAGTCGACCAAATCTTGCGGCTTCATCATGGACAGGTTAGCGGCCAGCAGCTCGGCTTTTTCCGTGGGCACCAGCAGTTGTTGCGGACCATCCAGAGTGATGCGTTTCTTGAAAGCGGGGTTGAGCTGATACAGCTCATCCTCGTCGACATCGGCCATGGCAGCGACGCGCGACAGATCCATGCGTTGGTTGATCTCGACGACTTCGAAGTACGGCTCGTTGGCGATCGGGTCGAGGTCGATACCGTAAGCCTCGGGGGCCATTACCAGCTGTGACAAGGCCAGCAGCTTGGGCACGTAGTCCTGAGTTTCCTTGGGCAGTGGCAGGTTCCAGTAATCGGTTGGCAGGCCGAGCTTCTGGTTGCGCTCAATGGCGCGGCTGACGGTGCCTTCGCCGGCGTTGTAGGCGGCGAGGGCGAGCAGCCAATCACCATTGAACATCACATGCAGGCGCGAGAGGTAATTCATTGCCGCATTGGTCGAGGCGGTGATGTCGCGGCGGCCGTCGTACCAACTGGTCTGCTGCAAGTTGAAGTGACGGCCGGTGGACGGGATAAATTGCCAGAGGCCAACCGCATCACTGCGCGAATAGGCGAAGGGGTTGTAGGAGCTCTCGATGACCGGCAGCAAGGCCAGTTCGAGCGGCATGTTGCGCTCTTCCAGGCGCTCGACCACATAGTGGATATACAGGCTGCCACGGCCGCTGGCGCTTTCAAGGTAGGACGGCTTGCTGGCGAACCACAGACGCTGCCGCTCGATGCGCGGATTGACGTCGATCTCGTCCTGTAGCTTGAAGCCCGCGCGCATTCGGTCCCAGATGTCCTGGGGCTTTTCAGGCTCTGGGGTGTCCGTAAGCCATTGCGCTTGCTGTTGCATGCCGACCGCCAGATCGGTGTCGCGGCCGGGGTCATCATCGGGGCTGCTGCCCAGGTTCTGACAGCCGGAAAGAACTGCCGCACAGACCACCACGAGCGCTCGTGCGGCCCGTGCCAATGCGTCTAGATCTAGTGTCTTGCGAGCTGATGACGACATTGGCTAGGAGGTTATTCCAGGCGAAAAGGTCGGGCGATTCTAGGAACGGTACTCCGGGTGGTCAAGTTTTAACCGGTTTGCCGGTCGGCAGCCCGTGCTCTTAGAACTGATCCTTCCAGGCGCGCAGGCTAGCAAAGACTGCACACGGTGCACGGTTTCTGCTGCCGTCCCGCTCGTCGGTTTTCTCAATGACGCTGCTTTCGCCGCTGCGCAAAAAGGGGTTAGTCGCTCGTTCAAGGGCTAGATTGGAGGGCAGGCTAATACGTCCGGCGGCGCGCCAGGCACTGACTTCAGCCAGACGCTGGGCGATCTCGGCGTTCTCTGGTTCTACCGCCTGGGCGAAACGCAGGTTGCTGAGGGTGTATTCGTGGGTGCAGTAGATCTCGGTGTTGTCCGGTAGCGCTGCCAGGCGACTAAGGGAGTGGTACATCTGCTCGGGCGTGCCTTCGAACAAGCGACCGCAACCTGCGGCAAACAAGGTGTCGCCACAAAACAACCGGGGTTGTTGCGGGTCAGCATGGTAGTAGGCGATATGTCCGAGGGTATGTCCCGGCACCTCCAATACCTGAAACTGGAGGCCGAGCACCTCTATCCGATGACCCTCGCTGAGGGCGACATCGCGTACAGGAATGTTTTCCTGCGCCGGGCCGAATACCCGTGCGCCTGTGGCGGCCTTGAGCTGTTCGACACCGCCGACATGGTCGAAGTGGTGGTGGGTGACCAGGATATCGCTGAGCTGCCAGCCGGGATGCGCGTTCAGCCAGGCCAGCACCGGGGCCGCGTCGCCTGGGTCGACCACCGCGCAGCGTTGTTTGGCAGTGTCTTGTAACAACCACAGGTAGTTGTCGTTGAAAGCCGGGAGGGCGTCGATCTGTATCATGGCCTGAATCGCTAAGCTGAGCACATTGGCGCATCTTAGGCTGCAATTGTCTGGCTTGGCGTTTTTTGTTCGGCAAGGCCGGCAGGGTTTATTGATGGAGAGGCTCTTATGACCGATCAGGCTTTCGCTCAGGCCGACCCGGACTGGCTCGCACTGATCAGTGCGGCGCGCAGCTGGTTTGCCGGGCCGCTTGGCCAGCTTCTGCTGGAAGAGGAGCGGCGCTTGCTGGAAGACGAACTGGCGCGTTTCTTCGGCGGTTATTTGGTGCATTACGGGCCATCGGCAGAGTTGCCGCCGGGCGCCAAGCAGATTCAGCGCAGCGTGAGCCTGGGCGCACCGTTGCCGGGAGTCGAGATCGTTTGTGAGGAGCAGGCTTGGCCACTTACCGAGTCCGCTGCGGATGTGGTGGTGTTGCAGCATGGTTTGGACTTTTGTCTGTCGCCCCACGGTTTGCTCCGCGAGGCGGCGCGTAGTGTGCGGCCAGGCGGGCATCTGCTGATCATCGGCATCAATCCTTGGAGCAGCTGGGGGTTGCGCCATGTGTTCGCTAGCGATGCCTTGCGTGAGGCGCGTTGTATTGCGCCAACGCGAGTCAGCGACTGGTTGCACCTGCTCGGCTTTGCACTGGAGAAACGCCGCTTCGGGTGCTATCGTCCGCCGTTTGCTTCGAGTGCCTGGCAATCGCGTCTGGGCCGCTTGGAGACTTGGGGCAGCGCCTGGCAAATGCCATGCGCAGGCTTCTATCTATTGGTGGCGCGTAAGCTGGTAATCGGCTTGCGGCCACTGCGTCAGGCTCAGCGAGTGCCTGTGGGCAAGCTGGTGCCGATGCCGGTGGCCAAGGTCAGCCGGCGTGATTCTGAAAAGTGACACCTGAGCAGTAAAACTAATGAGCGAACAGATCGAGATTTTCACCGACGGCGCCTGTAAAGGTAATCCCGGCCCGGGTGGCTGGGGCGCATTGCTGGTTTTTAAGGGCGTTGAAAAGGAATTGTGGGGCGGTGAAGCGAATACCACCAACAATCGCATGGAGCTGACCGCGGCCATCCGGGGCCTGGAAGAACTCAAGCGCCCGTGCGACGTGTTGCTGGTGACTGATTCCGAATATGTCATGAAGGGCATGAAGGAGTGGCTGGCCAACTGGAAGAGGCGCGGCTGGAAAACCGCGGCCAGGCAGCCGGTGAAGAACGCCGACCTCTGGCAGCAACTCGATGAACTGGTCAACCGCCATCAAGTCACCTGGAAATGGGTGCGAGGGCATACCGGCCATCATGGCAACGAGCGCGCCGACCAACTGGCTAACCGTGGCGTGGACGAAGTAAGAGGCATCAAGCATGCGTAGTGTCGTACTCGATACCGAAACGACTGGTATGCCGGTCACCGATGGCCACCGCATCATTGAGATCGGTTGCGTCGAGCTGATTGGCCGACGCCTGACCGGGCGGCATTTCCATGTGTATTTGCAGCCGGATCGGGAAAGTGATGAGGGCGCCATCGCGGTGCACGGCATCACCAACGAGTTTCTCGCCGACAAGCCACGTTTCCGTGAGGTGGCGCAAGAGTTCTTCGAGTTCATCAAAGACGCCCAGCTGATCATCCATAACGCGGCGTTCGACATCGGCTTTGTCAACAACGAATTTGCCTTGCTCGGCCAGCAGGATCGCGCCGACATCACTGAGCATTGCTCGGTGCTCGACACCCTGTTGATGGCCCGTGAGCGCCATCCGGGGCAACGCAACAACCTCGACGCTTTGTGTAAGCGCTACGGAGTCGACAACTCCGGACGTGAGTTGCACGGCGCTTTGCTCGACGCCGAGATCCTCGCCGACGTCTACCTGAACATGACGGGTGGCCAGACCAGCTTGTCCCTGGCCGGCAATGCTTCGGACGGCAATGGCGCCAGCGGTGGTAGTGAGGCCAGTGAGATTCGCCGTTTACCGGCGGATCGTCAGCGCACGCGGGTGATCCGTGCCAGTGCGGAAGAGTTGGCTGAGCATGCCGCACGGCTGGCGATTATCGAAAAGGCTGCCGGTGCTGCGCCGCTCTGGGTGCAGATGGAACAGCCAAAAGTCGAAGCCTGAGGCCGGCGCCGATTTATCGGCGCGCGACCTTTTCGTACAGTGCGAAGCGCCAGGGCTTACACCTATTCGGGCGAGCTTCTAACCTGAGGGCATAGGCGGGCCAGGTTCCGCCACCTTCAGGGCATTACAACAATGTATAAAGACCTAAAATTCCCCGTCCTTATCGTTCACCGCGACATCAAGGCCGATACCGTAGCCGGCGACCGAGTGCGCGAGATCGCTCGCGAGCTGGAGCTGGAAGGTTTCACTATTATCTCCACCGGCAGTTCTGCCGAGGGACGCATAGTCGCGTCGACCCACCATGGCTTGGCCTGCATCCTGGTCGCTGCCGAAGGCGCGGGTGAGAACCAGCGCCTGTTGCACGATGTAATCGAACTGATCCGGGTGGCACGCGTGCGTGCGCCGCAGCTACCGATCTTCGCTCTGGGCGAGCAGGTGACCATCGAAAACGCGCCGGCCGAGGCCATGGCCGATCTTAATCAATTGCGCGGCCTGCTCTATCTATTCGAGGACACCGTGCCTTTTCTCGCCCGCCAGGTAGCCCGCGCGGCGCGCAATTACCTGGAGTGCCTGTTGCCGCCGTTCTTCAAGGCGTTGGTGCAGCACACGGCAGAGTCCAACTATTCCTGGCACACCCCCGGTCATGGTGGCGGTGTTGCCTATCGCAAGAGCCCGGTGGGACAGGCCTTCCACCAGTTTTTCGGCGAGAACACCCTGCGCTCCGACCTCTCGGTGTCGGTGCCGGAGCTCGGCTCACTGCTGGATCACACCGGCCCTCTGGCAGAAGCAGAGGCTCGCGCTGCGCGCAACTTTGGCGCCGATCACACCTACTTCGTGATCAACGGCACCTCGACGGCGAACAAGATCGTCTGGCATTCGATGGTTGGGCGTGACGATTTGGTGCTGGTGGATCGCAACTGCCACAAGTCGATCCTGCACTCGATCATCATGACCGGTGCGATTCCGCTCTACCTGAGCCCTGAGCGCAACGAGCTGGGCATTATCGGGCCGATTCCGCTGAGCGAGTTCACCCGCGAATCGATCCAGGCCAAGATCGACGCCAGCCCGCTGGCCAAGGGGCGGGCGCCGAAGGTCAAGTTGGCGGTCGTGACTAACTCGACCTACGACGGCCTTTGCTACAACGCCGAGCTGATCAAGCAGACCCTAGGCGATAGCGTCGAGGTGCTGCATTTCGATGAGGCTTGGTACGCCTACGCCGCCTTTCATGAGTTCTACGCCGGACGCTATGGCATGGGCACCTCGCGTGAGGAGGCCGGCCCCTTGGTGTTCAGCACGCACTCGACCCACAAGCTGCTTGCCGCGTTCAGTCAGGCTTCGATGATCCATGTGCAGGACGGTGGTACCCGGCAACTGGATCGCGATCGCTTCAATGAAGCCTTCATGATGCACATCTCGACCTCCCCGCAGTACGGCATCATCGCCTCACTGGATGTGGCCTCGGCGATGATGGAGGGCCCGGCCGGGCGCTCGCTGATCCAGGAAACCTTCGATGAGGCGCTGAGCTTCCGGCGCGCCCTGGCGAATTTGCGCCAGAGCCTCACCGCTGACGATTGGTGGTTCAACATCTGGCAGCCGCCGTTGGCGGAAGGCACCGATCATGTGAGCACCGGCGACTGGCTGCTTGAGCCGCAAGCCGATTGGCATGGTTTCGGCGATGTGGCGGATGACTATGTGTTGCTCGACCCGATCAAGGTCACCTTGGTTACGCCCGGCCTGACCGCCGGTGGTGCGCTGAGTGAGCGCGGGATTCCCGCGGCAGTAGTCAGTAAATTCCTTTGGGAGCGCGGGCTGGTGGTGGAGAAGACCGGCCTGTATTCCTTCCTGGTGCTGTTCTCCATGGGGATCACCAAGGGCAAGTGGAGCACACTGCTTACCGAGCTGCTGGAGTTCAAGCGGCATTATGACGCCAATGTGCTGTTGGTGAATGCTTTGCCTTCCATCGCCAAGGTTGATGCGCGTTACAACGGTATGGGGCTGCGCGATCTGTGCGACGCACTGCATAGCTGCTACCGCGACAAGGCTACCGCTAAGGCCTTGAAGCGCATGTATACCGTGCTGCCGGAAATCGCCATGAAACCGGCGGATGCCTACAACCAACTGGTGCGCGGCGAAGTCGAGGCGGTGCCGATCGACCAGTTGCAAGGGCGGATTGCCGCCGTGATGCTGGTGCCGTATCCACCGGGTATTCCGCTGATCATGCCGGGCGAGCGCTTTACCAAGACAACGCGCTCGATCATCGATTACCTGGAGTTCGCGCGGACGTTCGACCGCAGCTTCCCGGGCTTCGATACCGACGTGCATGGCCTGCAACATCAGGACGGCCCGAGCGGGCGCTGCTACACAGTGGATTGCATAAAGGAGTAACTCAGGCGGGGCGGCATCCGGCTTGGTCGGCTTAAAGCCAGTGGCTAACCGCCCACCAGCCGAGCAGGCTCAGGACTATGGTATAAGGCAGCGCCATCCACACCATGCGTCCGTAAGACAAACGCACCAGCGGTGCGATCGACGAGGTCAGCAGGAAGAGGAAGGCCGCCTGGCCATTCGGCGTGGCCACGCTCGGCAGATTGGTGCCCGTGTTGATCGCAACGCTCAAGACTTCGAAGTGTTCACGACTTATCTTGCCAGCCAGGAAGGCCCGCTTCACTTCGGTGATGTAGATAGTGGCCACGAAAACGTTGTCGCTGATCGCAGAAAGCAGTCCGTTCGCGATAAACAGCATTCCCGGTTGTTGCTCCGCCGGCATGGCCAGCACTGCTTGAATGATCGGGGTGAACAGCTGTTGCTGGTGAATCACCGCCACGACCGCGAAAAACACCACTAATAGGGCAGTAAAGGGTAGGGCATCTTGAAATGCTCTGCCGATCTGGTGCTCATGGGTGATTCCGCTGAAGGCGGTAATCAACACGATGACCAGCAGACCGATGAGACCGACTTCAGCCACATGAAAGGCCAGGCACAGAATCAGGATCAGGGCCGCCAGCGCCTGAACGGTCAGCGCGGCTCGATTAGTGCTGGTGCGGCGCGCGGAGTCTTCTGCGGCATAGTCGGCCAGAACCGTGCGAACACTCACCGGTAGCTGGGCGCCGTAGCCGAACCAGGAGAGTTTTTCCAGCAGTACGCAGGTCAGCAGTCCGGCGGCGAGTACCGGCATAGAGACCGGCGCCATCTCGCGGAAGAAGCTCACGAAGTTCCAGCCCACCTCATGGCCGATCAGCAGATTTTGCGGCTCGCCAACTAAGGTACTAACCCCGCCCAGTGCCGTGCCGACCGCACCGTGCATCAGCAGGCTACGCAGGAAAGCACGGAACTGCTCCAGATCCTCGCGATGCAACTCGACCACGTCGTGATCGGAGCTGTAACTCGCATCGTCGCGTGGGCTCTTGCCTGAGGCCACGCGGTGATAGACCGAGAAAAAGCCGACACTCACGCTGATAATCACCGCAATCACAGTCAGAGCATCGAGAAAGGCTGAAAGGAACGCCGCCAGCAGGCAAAACAGCAATGCCAGCACTGGCTTGGAGCGCACCCCAAGCAGCAGGCGGGAGAACGCCAGCAGCAGCAAGTCCTTCATGAAATAGATGCCCGCGACCATGAACATCAGCAGCAGAATCACCGGGAAGTTATGCACCAGCTCTTTATAAAGCGCCTGTGGATTGGCTAGATCGAGCAGCAGGGCTTCCAGCACCAGTAATCCGCCAGGCTGAAGTGGATAGCACTTGAGCGCCATGCCCAGGGTGAAAATGAATTCGCCAACCAGTAGCCAGCCGGCAGCCACGGGCCCAAAGCTCCCCAGCACCAGTGGGTTGATGACTAAAAAGAACAGAATGCACTGCTTGTACCAGGGCGGAGAGTGGCCTAGGAAGTTCTGCTGGAAGGCGGAGGCTATCGATTTCGACATCGATTGATCCTTGTACGAAAGTGGGCGCGGGTCGCTAGTGAGAATCTAAACAGATCAATAGTTTAACTCGGTTACTCAAAAGCGTTTTGAAGTCTGGCAGCGTGTTCTGCGTCACAGACGCTAGCATCGACATTTGTGGCACGCTTGTTATAGTTGGGCGGTTATATCCATAACAATGTTTCTATGTGCGTCCGCGCCCCGTACCGAGGATGACTGATGGCTGTCGTGTCCGACTACAAAGCTTTTCGTGTCGAGTTGGCAGATAAGATCGCCCATGTGGTGATCAATCGCCCGGAAAAGGTCAACGCCATGAACGCTGACTTCTGGACGGAGATCATCGAGATCTTCCGCTGGGTCGATGTGACCGACGAGGTGCGGGTGGTGGTGCTGTCAGGGGCCGGCAAGCATTTCTCCTCCGGTATCGACCTGATGCTGTTGGCTCAGGCCGGTAGTCAGCTGGGTAATGACGTTGGTCGTAACGCTGATGCGTTGCGGCGCAAAATTCTTGAGTTGCAAGCCTCATTCAACGCCGTGGATGCCTGCCGCAAACCGGTGCTTGCGGCTATTCAAGGCTATTGCCTGGGTGGTGCAATCGACCTGATCTCGGCGTGCGACATGCGCTACTCGACAGTCGATGCGCAGTTTTCGATCAAGGAAATCGATATGGGGATGGCCGCTGACGTCGGCACCCTACAGCGCCTGCCGCGGATTATTGGCGATGGCATGATGCGCGAACTGGCCTTCACCGGGCGCACCCTATGCGGTGAAGAGGCGCGCAGTATTGGCCTGGTCAACCGTACCTTTGTCGATCAAGCGGCACTGCTCGATGG